>CAIOYQ010000036.1 GCA_903862505.1 uncultured Bacteroidota bacterium | reverse complement strand
TTCGCTTATAATTAACATTATGTTAAATAGATTATTACAAGATAACCCCCGATTGCTCGAGGGTTATGAATATGCTTAAATACTAATTGTTATACTTGTCGTGTAGATCGTCATACTTTTTATATTGTGCGTCATATGCATCACTAGCTTTTTGGTCTTTACCTCTCGCTTTATCTCGTTTAAATGCATATAAAGTTGTCAAGAAATCTACCGATCTAGCAGCTACATTTTTCTCGGCTCTAACTAAAGTTTCTTTATCCTTAATTACATTAAATGCTTTAGTAACCCATTCTATGGCCATGTCTACTTTCTCTTGAATGGGTCCATCAAGTACTAAATTCATTCTTTTAATACTATCCTGTTGTGCTTTAAATGACTTATCAAAATCAGCTTTTTTCCTTGGATCTTTTGGAGCAGCTGGTTTATTGGCGTTTAAATTTTGTAAGGAACGAATATTCTTAGAATATTGTTCGTCTAATAAGATATATTGGTTGTAGAACGCAATACCTATATTGAAAGCACATGCAAAATTGTTAGGATTTAATTCGAAAGCTTTTTTATAGGCATCTGCAGCCTTTAAAATATACTTTTCACTAGCGGCAACATCCTCAGTTTTACCTGCCATAAACATATCACCGTACATTTGAAATTCAACCTCTGTTAATTTTCCAGTTGTATTGACTTGATCATACAAATCTACCTTCTCATCGAGACTGAAATTTTTGTCAATATATTCTGTTTTAAACTCTGCCCAACCTTCTGATGGATAAGCTGCTTCTGATATAGCCAAGTATTTTTCAAAAGTTTCTTTGTCTTTCTTATTCGTTAACTGAATCAAAACATATCTATAAACGTCCAATAATTCAGCGGTGTTTACTTTTGCATCCATTAATCTTTTATAATATAAGAGTGTTTGATCCACATCACCGGCATTTTGATTTCCATATCCAGCGTAAATTAATGCGGTGGTATCAAAAGCTTGTTTTGATGTAGACCATGCATTTGAATAAATAATATCACTAAAGGTCACTGCTGTTGCGAAATTGTCAGCTGCTTCCTTCCATGACTTTGTGTTAAATCCACTTGCGCCGTCTTTAAAACTTTGTATATATACATCAAAAAATGGATCCTGACCATGTTCTTTTGCAAGGTCAAATGTTGGTTGTACACTAATATAGTTAGTAAGATTTTTCTTTAAATCTGCAAATGCAGTTGGATTCTTTACTGGATCTTTATGTAAGCCGCTATAAATTCTTGCAGACCAATAATAACCTTCTGCTGTAGTGCCCATTGCTGGTTTTTTAGTAACCGCTATATCAAATTCTTTTTTTGCATTGTCAAATTGAGAAAGTAATATACTGGCTTGAACTTTTTTAAAGTCTTGCGCAAAGGATGTTACAACAAACATCATGACTGCTAAAACTCCGATGATTTTTTTCATAATTATGAATTTTACTTTTATGTTGATTTTTTTATGCTTCTGTTGTGCTGTCTTCAGTATTATCAGTGGTGTTCTCTGTAGTTTCATCCGATGAAGTTGTTGATCCTGCATCAGTTGATGATGACTCATCTCCTGCATCAGACGATGATGACTCATCTCCTGCATCAGACGATGATGACTCATCTCCTGCATCAGACGATGCTGACTCATCTCCTGCATCAGACGATGATGACTCATCTCCTGCATCAGACGATGCTGACTCATCTCCTGCATCAGACGATGCTGACTCATCTCCTGCATCAGACGATGCTGTAGCATCGTCTTCTTCTCCCTGGTCACCAATTTTAGAAGTAGCAGCAATCTCATCACCATCATCCAAACGAATTAATTTAACACCCTGAGTAGCCCTACCCGCTTCACGGATTGCATTAATACTTGTACGAATGGTAACTCCGGATTTACAAGTGATAATTAAATCATCTGTTTCTAATACATCCATTAATCCTACAAGGCTACCCGTTTTTTCAGTTACGTTAATAGTTTTAACGCCCTTTCCACCTCTATTGGTTATACGGTAATCGTCAATGGGCGTTCGTTTACCAAAGCCTTGTTGACTTACTACGAGTATGGTACGGTCTTTATCTTCTCTACTAACACAAACCAATCCAACTACTTCGTCTGTTTCATCATCCACCTCAATACCTGCTACACCAATGGCACCACGTCCTGTTGGTCTCACTTTTTCTTCAGGGAAACGAATGGCTCTGCCCGACTTAATGGCCATCATCACTTCGTTGTTACCATCCGTTAAACGTGCTGCTAATAATTCGTCGCCTTCGTTAATGGTAATGGCATTCACACCTGAAACTCTTGGACGACTAAATTCTTCTAAGCAAGTTTTCTTAATAATACCTTTTTTAGTACATAAAATAATGTAGTGATTATTCACGTATTCTTTATCGTCTAACTTACGTACTTCAATAATTGCTTTTACTTTATCGTCTGGTGGCAATTGAATTAAGTTTTGAATGGCTCTACCCTTGCTTGTTTTTTCTCCTTCTGGAATTTCATACACACGCATCCAGAAACATCTGCCTTTTTCAGTAAAGAACAACATAGTATCATGTGTAGAAGCAATAAATAAATGCTCTACATAATCCTCTTCTCTTGTCTTGGAACCAATTGCTCCGCGGCCTCCACGTTTTTGTTGACGATATTCAGAAACGGATGTACGTTTAATATAACCTAAGTGAGAGATGGTAATTACTACATCTTCTTCTTCAATTAAATCCTCAATGCGCATTTCATCCGCTAAATATTGAATCTCCGTTTTACGCTCGTCACCAAACTTTTCTTTAACTTCTAATAACTCCGTTTTGATCAATTCAAAACGTAAATGTTCACTTCCTAATAATTCTTTTAAAGAAGCAATTAATTTCATTAATTGATCAAATTCTTCCTTAATTTTCTCGCGCTCCATTCCCGTTAAGCGCTGTAATCTTAACTCCAATATTGCTTTCGCTTGGATTTCAGAGATACCCCATCCTGCAGTCATTAATGCTTCTTTTGCAGCTTCTGGATTGGCAGAACTTCTAATTAATCGTATTACTTCATCCAAATGATCTAATGCAATCAAATAACCTTCTAAAATATGTGCACGTTCTTCTGCTTTTCTTAATTCAAATTTGGCGCGACGTATTACCACTTCCATTCTAAAGTCAACGAACTCGGAAATTAAATCCCTTAGGTTCATGATTTTAGGACGTCCTTTTGTCAATGCCACGTTGTTGATACCATAGCTGGTTTGTAACTCGGTATATTTATACAATTGATTGATAATAACCTGAGCGACCGCATCCTTCTTTAATTCAATAACAATTCTTGTTCCTTCACGTTTATTACTTTCATTATTTACATGGGTAATGCCTTCAATGGTTTTATCTACCACCAATTGACCAATTCTATCCGTTAAATTATCACGGTTAACTTGGTAAGGGATTTCGTTGATCACAATCATTTCACGACCACTTGCCTTGGTTTCTACATTACATTTTCCGCGAAGTACCACACGACCACGACCAGTCATTAATCCCTGCTTCACACCTTCCATTCCATATATAACTCCACCCGTTGGAAAATCGGGTGCTTTTACAAAATTGATTAATTCTTCAACCGTAATATCTTTATTTTCAATATACGCGATACAACCATCTACCACTTCACATAAATTATGAGGAAGCATATTGGTTGCCATACCCACAGCAATCCCCGATGATCCATTCACTAGTAATTGAGGAATACGCGTAGGTAAAACGCTTGGCTCTTGTAAGCTATCATCAAAGTTGAGTTGAAAGTCAACCGTGTCTTTTTCTAAATCGTCTAACATGGCTTCAGAAATACGCATTAAACGCGCTTCTGTATAACGCATCGCTGCTGGAGGATCACCGTCTTGGTTACCAAAGTTACCTTGTCCGTCCACCAATTTATAACGCATGGTCCATTCCTGCGCCATACGAACCAGCGTATCATAAATAGCAGTGTCACCGTGTGGGTGAAATTTACCCATCACTTCTCCTACGATACGCGCCGATTTTTTATATGCCTTGTTGCTATTATTTCCTAACTCATGCATCGCAAATAAAACGCGACGATGAACGGGTTTAAATCCATCTCTAACATCTGGTAAAGCACGCCCCACAATTACTGACATTGAATAGTCAATATAGGATGTTTTCATTTGCTCTTCGATATTAACCTTTATCACACGGTCATTATCTTGGGTCTGTTCAGGACCTAAATTTTCATTCAAATTTTCTTCCATAATTGTTACTTTCTTTTCGTCTAATGTGTAGTCTAAAAATTAGGCTAACAGACTTTTACGAAGATAACTTTAACCACCCTTTTTTTGGTATTTTTTAGCCTTATTTTAGCAGCCATTTATCCACAGTTTTGTACTCAATTGTGGGTAATAAAACCTAACTTTAAAGCTCAGTTTATGACCCTTTAAAATTAGATAAATCAAGAACATGTCTAGACCTCAAATTTTAGTATTGGGTGCAGGAAAAAGTGCTACCGTACTTATCCAATATTTACAAAAAAAAGCCGTAGAGAATAACTGGTATATTGTATTAGCAGACGGCGATAAAGCCATGGCTGATCATAAGTGGAACCATGCTGAAAATGGTCATGCTGTTGGGTTTGATATCGAAAACAGTGATATCAGAAATCAATATATACAGCAAGCCGATGTAGTAGTTTCTATGTTACCAGCCTTCCTACATTTTTTAGTTGCCAAGGATTGTTTACAACATGTAAAGCCACTTTTCACCGCATCTTATGTGGATGAAAATATGCGCTCTTTAGCTCAAGAAGCAAAAGAAAAAAATGTATTGTTTTTATGTGAAATGGGGTTAGACCCAGGAATTGACCATATGAGTGCAATGGAATTAATACATCGAATTCAAAATAAAGGTGGTGTTATTACATGTTTTAAGTCCCATTGCGGGGGTTTAATTGCTCCGGAGAGTGATAATAATCCGTGGCATTATAAAATAAGCTGGAACCCTCGTAATATCATTTTAGCGGGTAAAGCAGGTGCTATATTTCTTGAGCAAGGGATTACAAAGGAACTTGGTTATGCGCAATTATTTCATAGTGCACCAACTGTTCTAGTGCCCAATATTGGAACCCTTGCGTATTATCCGAATCGGAATTCATTATCTTATATCGATACCTATTCCTTAAATTGGGTAAAAGATTTTATAAGAACTACCTTAAGACACCCTGCATTTTGTAGTGGCTGGGATGCCATTATTCAATTGGGCTTAACCAGTGAATCATCCATAACAATTACTAAAGATGAAACTGTAAAAAGTTGGTTTACCAAACATTTACAAACGCATAATTACACTAGTTTATATGCTACATTTTTACAAAATAAAGCATTAAAAGAACAATTTGAATTTATTGGATTGGAAGAAAATGAACTAATTCCACAAAGTTTTAGTCCATCCAACGCGAATATTCTGCAGTGGTTATTAGAAACTAAATGGAGGCTTGCTAATGAGGATAAAGACATGGTAGTCATGATGCATGAAATTAGTTATACACTTAACAACCAACCCCATCATATTCAAAGTAGCTTGGTATTAAAAGGCCAAAATTCAACACAAACTGCAATGGCAAGTACCGTTGGATTGCCATTGGCAATGGGTGTTTGCGCTTATTTAAAAGGAGAAATTACATTAACGGGTGTACATATTCCAATACACCCAAGTATCTACCATCCTATTTTAAAATCGCTTGCAGAGGAAGGCGTAGCATTCACGGAAATCGCTTCTTAGTTAAAGGATTTACCATTATTTATTGGGCTCCCACTCATAATCCAATTGACGTTTGTCCAAGTTTGCAGCGACCACTTTAATGATGATTTTATCACCCATACTAAATTTTCGACCCGATCTTAATCCGACCAAAGAATAACTGGATTCTACCAATCTAAAATCGTCGATACGTGATAATGATGTAATACTTACTAAGCCTTCACATTTATGTTCTACAGTTTCTACCCAAAATCCAAAACTCGAAACCCCACTAATCACACCTTCAAAAGTATGGCCTAAGAATTGACTCATAAATTCAACCTGCTTATATTTATTAGAAGCTCTTTCCGCTTCCATAGCCGCTCTTTCTCTTTCACTACAATGCACACATTTCTCTTCCATAGCCGCATCGTTCATTGGATTTCCCAATATAACGGACTGAACCACTCTATGTACTAATACATCGGGATAACGTCTTATTGGTGAAGTAAAATGACAATAATGTTCAAATCCTAACCCATAATGTCCAATATTATTGGTGGTATATACCGCTTTTGCCATGGTTCTAATGCCTAATTGCTCTAATACATGTTGTTCTGGGGTTCCATGTGCCGATAGCATTAGCGCGTTAAAACTATGTGCAATTTGATCGGGGCTACTTAAATCAAATGGATAACCATGTGTTTTCGCAAAAGCTACAAAAGGCGCTAATTTGTCTTCATTAGGCTGATCATGGATACGATATGGGAATGGGATGGGTTCTTTTTTTATTTTTATATGTCCCATTTTTTCGGCTATTAATTGATTGGCTTTTAACATGAGCTCTTCAATTAACTGATGTGATTCTTTACTTTCTTTTACGGTGATACCAGTAGGTTTTCCTTTTTCATCCAATGTGAAACGTACTTCCTGTGAGGAGAAATTGATGGCTCCATTTTGGAATCTAGCTTTTCTTAATTTTTGTGTGTAATCCAATAACCATAATATTTCAGCACTATGATCCCCAATTTTTGTTTCTATAATTTCTTGTACTTGTTCATACGTAAATCGACGGTCTGAGTAAATAATAGTTTTACCATACCATGTATTAGCAACCTTACCTTGATCGTTAATTTCAAAAGTGGCTGAGAAAGTTAATTTTTCTTCATGGGGTCTTAATGAACATAATTCATTGGAGATTTTTTCTGGTAACATGGGATATACCCTGTCTGGTAAATAAACCGAAGTGGCACGTTCAAATGCTTCTTTATCAATTGCCGTATCCGGTTGAACATAATGACTTACATCGGCAATATGCACCCCGATTTCAATATTCCCATTCTCCAATTTTTGAAATGAAATGGCATCATCAAAATCTTTGGCATCCACTGGGTCAATTGTAAAAGTGAGTATTTTTCTAAAATCTTTTCTTTTAGCAATTTCTTGTTCAGAAATGGTGGAGGACAATGATCTTGCAAAAGCCAAAGTTTCTTCACTAAATTCTAAATTGAAACCTGCTTCCGCAACAATAGACTTCATGGCCAAATCATTCTCTTGTTCTGGTGTAAATACACTTACTACTTCTCCTTCCGGTTTGCGATTGGCATTTTCCCATTTAGTCAATTGAACTATTACCCGGTCTTTATCCTTAGCCCCTTTTAGCTTATTTAAGGGTACATAAATATCCGGCATCGGATATAGGGAACTTGGAATAAAAAAGGCCGTCTTCTCCATTACCTGCATGGTGCCTGCAAAAGAAACTTGTTTTCTTTTTAGGACTTCTAACACTTTGCCTTCTTTTTTGCCTGAGCCTTGTCTAATCTTAGTAATTTTGACGGCTACTTCATCCCCTTTTAATGCAGTATTAAAATCGGTTGGAAAAACGAGTATATCATTTTCCATATTGGGTACGATTACAAACCCCATACCAGATTTGGCAATATCTAATTTGCCTTTAAATGTATTTACTAAATTGGTTTGTTTGGTAGTATGATGCGTTTTTTTAGTCGACTTTTTAGTCGATTTATTATTTGTTTTCGTTGTTGTGTTTTTCTTAGTTCCCATTTGTGTTTGTATGAAATTGTGCAAGGTAGTCAATGACCAATGAGTTAAATGCTTTTTCAGCATCAAATAAGAAATGGGGTTTTATCGGCAACACATATAAAGGAATATCATTTAATTCTTCTGTGTATTTGACCAATCTCACTGCATCTTTCTCGGTTGTTAAAATTAACTTGCTTTTTGATGTTATTTGATCAAACTTTTCTTTTATATCGTTTAAATCCTCGATAGAAAAAATATGATGATCGCTATAACTAATTTGGTAATATGTATTTGTGTTTTCGTGTAAGTATTCTTTTAAGGGAAGTGGATTGGCAATGCCACATACCAACAAGACCTCGTCTCTTAAAGTTAATACCCATTCTTCATTCGGGTTATAAATATGATAAGGAGTATCGTACGCAATTGAAGTAAAAAATATACTTTGATGTTGTTCAGGATATAATTTTTCGATGATGTCATCTCTCTGTTCCAATGTTAAATTAGTCGGACACTTCGTAACTACTATAATATTGGCACGATTTGCGGATCTACGTTCGTCTCTTAAGTCACCTGTAGGAAAAAAGATATCATCACAATATAAATTACTGTAGTCTGTCAATAAAATATTAAGTCCTGCAATAATTTCTCTATGCTGAAAAGCATCATCTAAAATGATAGCTGATAAATTAGGAACGTCCTGTATGAGTTGTGGGATGGCTTCAATTCTCCTTTCGCAAACTGCTACTGAAACATTGGGATATTTGATATGAAATTGCATGGGTTCATCCCCTATTTCCAAGGCGGTGGTTTGTGCACCAGCTAATGCGTAACCTTTAGTCTTTCTTTTATACCCCCTGCTTAATGTGGCTATCTTGTAATCATCTGAAAGGATAGATAATATATTTTCAACCATGGGAGATTTTCCAGTACCTCCCAAAGATAAATTTCCTACACAGATGATAGGAATATTAAAACCAACAGATTTGAAAAATTTCTTATTGAACATCCAGTTCCTACAATAAACAATACACCCATATAATAAAGCAAATGGAAGCAGTAATACTCTAAAGGATTTTAAGAAAATGGTATTAAAATTCATAAATTTTCGACGGCGTAATACAATGGGTCAAAGGTACGTCAAATTGATGGGTATCTTCTAATTTAGGGATAGGCTCAAAATAGGATATCCCAATACGGAGGCATGTATTTGTATTGTTTTCAAAATAGCGGTCATAATAACCTTTCCCAAATCCGACTCTTTGCCCAAATGTATCAAATCCCAATAAGGGAACCAACACGGCCTCCATTGATTCAATTCCTATTTTATGGATTGGTAAGGGTTCTATAATTCTCCATTTATTTTCAATAAACTCCTCGGTCTCTTCAAAAAATTCCATGCCTTGCCCGTCTTGTAAAATGCTAGGATATGCAATTGAAATATCAGGCAAGATAAGTTTTAAATACTTAGCCAATAAAATACTATTCGGCTCATTATGTTTATCTATTGGGTAAAAATTTCCAATACATTTTACATTGCCCCAATTGAATTTTTGAAATTGAATTAAAAGTAAATCATCTAATTTAAGACATTCGCTTTGTGTTAATGCTTTACGCTTATTTTGGAAAAACTGCCTTGCTTCTATTTTTTGCATTCTACAATTTACTCAAAAAAACTAAATATGGTGGTACCATAATTACGTTCAAAACTATAGCCAGGGTAACTTTTATAATTGTTTCTAGGCGTATGCTCCAATATAAAATAACCTTCGGGACTTATAAGCTGTTGTTCAACGATGATTTTGGGTAGCTGATCAATGGTATTTAAGGCATAAGGTGGCCCTGCAAAAATGATATCGTATTGATTTTTACAAGTACTCAAATACTGAAATACATCCATTTGTAACAATTGGACATTTTCAATCTTTAGCATTTCAATATTTTGTTTAATAAACCCAAGCATGATGCTATCTTTTTCAACAATGGTTAAATCAGTAGCGCCTCTGGAAGCCAACTCATAGCTTATACAACCGGTACCCCCAAATAAATCCAAGGTTTTAGCTCCTTCCATTTGTACCCTATTTTGGAGCATATTAAATAAACCTTCTTTTGCGATGTCGGTTGTTGGCCTTGTGTGGGGCATGTTATGCGGGGGGCTAATTCTCCTGCCTCCAAATTTTCCTGATATGATACGCATTAGAATATAAAATAGGTAGCGTACATGTGATTGGGATAATTTTTATTCAAACTAGTTTGAACATCGCCTATTTGATCCAGTACCAATTCAAATGATTTAAAATAGGGCACTATAGCATTTACAAATGAATTTTGTAAATGATGAATACCCCACACCTTTAAATGGGCTTCATTGGTATTGGATAAGATATTTGAACAAGCATTTAATATGGTAAAACAATTTTGATCGTCTCCTTCTAATGAGAAATGATTTACTAATTGATTCTTTCCCTCATTTACCAATCTTAAACAACAATTATTTTCAAATAGAAATAATAAGGCAGCATCTTGAGCATCCTGTGCCAACACATATTCCATATAATGATGCCACTTGCCTGTAGGAAAGGATCTTGACAATAAAGTACTTAATGCATCTGGTACTGAGAAAACTAATATTTTATCATCATCAAATGGTTTTAAATATAATTCCTCTTCATTGCTGTTTCCATGCACCAAATCTAATTCCTGCTGATAAAGTAAAGTGTCTTCTTTTGGTATTTTTTTAGTTATAATACATCTAGGACTATTCCAAACAAAATGAATATTCGCAAATACATGTTGTATTAATTTTGAATTGTTTTGTAAATAAGCAATTAGTTGATGCCATCCAATATTGTCGGCGCTATTTTCGAAATGTTCAAAAGCTACAAATTCATTTCTATTAATATTCTTTACGGAAAAAACAATACTTTCTCTGTCAACAATAAGGTATAGATCCTCTACTTTATTGTTAAAGGTGCTATCTAAACTCGTATATATCCCAATTTTCTTTTTTGCCATAGTCCAAATCTTATGCAATGATATAAAAAAAGGTGCAGTTCTTTGCTAAAACTAATTGTAGATTTGCAAAATATGAGCAGTTCGCAAGCTACCCCTTCCTTACAAGTAACCATAAGTAGTAAACAAATATTAGCCATTTCACTACCTATTGCGCTGGCTATTTTAGTACCCCAAATTAATTTCGTAATTAATAATATTTTCTTAGGTGCATTAAGTGCACAAGCTTTGGCTATTGGAGGCATTACAGGGGTTTTTTACCTCATTTTTGGAGTGATGGGACAAGGTTTAAACAATGGATTGCAAGCTTTAATATCGCGAAGAGCTGGTGAAAATCGAGTGGATGAAATTGGAATTTTGTTTTCACAGGGTGTTATTATATCCATTGCGCTATCTGTAATTGGCATTTCGTTTACCTATTTTGTGGTACCTAGTATTTTTCATAGTCTTTTACAGGACCAGGAACGCGCCAATACCGTAATTGAATTCTTGAAAATAAGAATATGGGGCCTCCCTTTTTTGTTTATTTACCAAATGCGTAATGCCTTATTGGTAGGAACGAATCAAAGTAATTTTTTAATCATAGGTACCGCTACCGAAGCCATTGTAAATATATTCTTTGATTATATTTTAATATTTGGTCATTTTGGTTTTGCTAAAATGGGGATTAATGGTGCTGCTTATGCTTCTATTATTGCCGAGGTAATGGGTTTACTTGTTATCTATTTAGTAATACATTATCAAAAAATAGGCGCACGTTTTGAATTATTTAAACATTTCAATTTAAAATGGGATTATATAAAATTAATATTAGTACAGTCCGCTCCCATTATGACGCAGTATATGATTAGCATAATTAGTTGGGAATTCTTTTATATACTTATTGAACATAGAGGAGAACAATCTTTGGCTGTTTCCAATGCGATGCGAAATATATTTGGTTTTTTTGGAAGTTTTACTTGGGCATTTGCGGCTACCTCCAATACCATGGTTAGTAATATAATAGGACAAAATATGGAGGACAAAGTAATTATTTTAATTAATAAAATAGTGAAGTGGAGTTTTGGATTTGCCCTTGCCGTATGCATATTACTTAATATTTTTGCTAAACCTTTTCTTTCTATTTATGGTCAGGGAGAAGGTTTTATGCAAGAAGGTATACCCGTTTTACGCGTAGTATCCATTGCGCTTTTATTTATGTCTGTGGCTACTGTTTGGTTAAACGGCGTCACTGGAACTGGACAATCTAAAATAAACTTAGGCATTGAATTTGTTGCCATCATCATTTATTTAGTATACGCATATCTAACTATTGAGTATTTTAAATTCCCCATCACAATAGGTTGGATCTGTGAAATTATTTACTGGATAACATTGCTGATTCCCTCCTATTGGTATATTAGGTCAAATAGGTGGAAGGGTCAAAAGATATAAATTAAAATGGTGCTCTTGTTTTAGATATGGCAACAGACATATTGCCGTTTAAAGTATGGATGTATACTTTTTCTTTAGTAATTTGAATATTTACTTTTTGAGCTATTGAGAATTTTTCAAAAATTGAATCTGCGATATCCCCTACAATAGTTTCTAACAAAGGGGTTGGTATTTTCATTCTTGTATTTACCAAATGATAAACTTGAACATAATCAATGGTCTCGCTAATAGAAGTGATTTTTTGAGCGGTAGGAATAAACTCAATAGATAAGTTTACAATAAAATTATTACCAACTTTTTGTTCTTCTTTGTATAAACCATGATACCCATAAAATTGTACATTATTTAATTGTATGGTCATGATATTATTTGACATATTAGTGACCTTTTGCAGTTAAGTAACGCTCTGCATCTAGAGCAGCCATACATCCACTGCCTGCAGCTGTAACCGCTTGACGATAATTTTTATCTTGCACATCACCAGAAGCAAATATACCTTCTACATTAGTTTTAGTGGTGCCAGGCTCAGTTAATATATATCCGGTTTCGTCCATTTTTAGATAGTCTTTGAAAATAGCGCTATTTGGCGTGTGGCCTATGGCTACAAAGAATGCACTCACTGGAATTTCATGCAATTCATTGGTTTTATTATTCTTAATCCGAACTGCTTGTACTGATTTCTCTCCTAAAATTTCGTCCGTCTCTGAATTAAAATACACTTTAATATTAGGCGTATTTAAAACACGATCCTGCATTATCTTACTTGCACGCATTTGATCTTTTCTAACAATCATATGCACTTGTGTACACATTTTAGATAAATAATGTGCTTCTTCGGCAGCTGTGTCCCCAGCACCAACGATGGCCACTTCTTTCCCTTTAAAAAAGAACCCATCACAGACTGCGCATGCACTTACACCAAAACCATTTAAGCGTTCTTCACTTGGAATACCCAACCACTTTGCACTTGCGCCTGTTGAAATAATAACAGCGTCCGCTTCAATTATTTTTTCATCGTCTATCCAAACTTTTTTTACATCCCCACTAAAATCAACTTTTGTTGCTAAGCCATAGCGAATGTCAGTGCCCATTCGTGCAGCTTGTTTCTCAAAATTCACCATCATTTCTGGACCTTGAATACCATCTGGAAATCCAGGATAATTCTCCACATCTGTTGTAATGGTTAATTGTCCACCTGGTTGAATGCCCTGATATAAAAGTGGTTTCATATTTGCTCTTGCTGCATAAATCGCAGCAGTATAACCAGCAGGACCTGAACCTATAATGAGTATGCTTACTTTTTCTGTTTCCATTTTTTCTTATTTATAAACTTTAAATCGCTTCAAAAATAGTTAAAAAAAAGCCCCGACAAATCTTTGCGATCGTTGGGGCTTTTTATGATATTGTTAATAATTAGCCCAAATAAGCTTTTAACGCATTGCTATATCTTGCCTTTTGAAGACGTTTAATAGCACGTTCTTTAATTTGTCTAATTCTCTCTTTAGTTAAATCGTATTTTATGCCTATTTGCTCAATAGTAACTCCGTTTTCTCCATCTAAACCAAAATATGCATTAACAATCTCTGCTTCTCTAGGACTCAACGACTTAAGTACACGACGAATTTCTTCTCTTAGAGAATCTTTCATCACATCCTCGTCTGTATCATCACCCCCTTGTAATAAATCACCCATTGCCACATCTTCTGCTTCATGAACTGGCGCATCCAATGAAGTATGACGCGTATTAGATTGGAAAATGTTATTTATTTCGGTTTCAGACATTTCCAAGATACCAGCCAATTCCTCTGTAGAAGGTTCACGCTCGTGTTCTTGTTCAAATGCCATATAGGCCTTGTTGGCTTTATTATAGGTACCAATTTTATTTTGTGGCAAACGCACTAAACGACCTTGTTCTGCCAATGCTTGTAGAATAGATTGACGAATCCACCAAACAGCGTAAGAAATGAATTTGAATCCTTTGGTTTCATCAAAACGTTGTGCCGCTTTTATTAAACCTAAATTACCCTCATTAATTAAATCACTCAAAGACAAGCCCTGGTGTTGATATTGTTTTGCAACCGAAACTACGAAACGTAAATTGGCTTGAACCAATTCATCTAACGCGCGTTGATCGCCCATTTTAATTTGTTGCGCTAAGGTGGTTTCCCTTTCAGGATTGATCATTGAAATTTTAGAAATCTCTTGTAAGTACTTTTCAACCGCTTGAGAGTCTCTGTTGGTAATCTGTGTAGCAATTTTAAGCTGCCTCATGCAATGAATTTATTTAAGTATATAACGTAAGAAACACCAAAATAGTTTAGTGTTGCCAGTCTGCAAAGGTAATATTTTGTCCCCAATTTTACAAATATTGATTATTAAGGACTTAAAGCAGGTTTACAGTTCAAAATTACCTCAATTTGGGGACAATAATTCATCATTTTAACCCAAATTTTTAAGGATAATCCCCCCTCCCGAATTATCTTCGCTTCATGATTGACTACCGATCCGATACCGTCACAAGGCCAACCCCTGGAATGTTAGCATTTATGCAAACCGCTCCAGTTGGAGATGATGTGTTTGGAGAAGATCCAAGTATCAACTCCTTAGAAAGAATTACTGCTGCAAAATTTGGAATGGAAGCTGGCTTATTTTGCCCAACGGGTACTATGACCAACCAATTGGCTATCAAAACACATACGCAGGCAGGAGACGAAGTAATTTGTGACGAATTATCTCATATTTATCAATACGAAGGGGGTGGAATTGCTTTTAATTCAGGTTGTTCCGTAAAGCTATTACAGGGTGACCGTGGAAGACTTACTGCTCAACAAATTTTAGCTGGTATTAATCCTGATGATGTACATAAGCCTATTTCACGATTAATAAGTTTAGAGAACACTAGTAACCGAGGTGGTGGCGCTTGCTATGATTTTGATGATTTTAAAGCCATAAAAAAAGTAGCACAAGCTCATCAATTAGCCTTACACTTAGATGGCGCGCGTATATTTAATGCCATCGTACATAAACAAGAAGCGGCCATTGACTATGGAAACATATTTGATTCTATTTCTATATGTTTAAGTAAGGGTTTAGGGGCTCCTGTTGGAAGTGTTTTGTTGGGGTCTGCTGCTTTTATTAAAAAAGCACGTCGATGGAGAAAAGTGTTTGGTGGTGGTATGCGACAAGCTGGCTATTTAGCGGCAGCTGGTATATATGCAATGGATCATCATATTGACCGTTTGGCAGATGATCATAAAAATGCTTTACTGCTAAGTGAAGTCTTGGCTAAAAAGGATTTTGTAAATTCTATATTACCTGTTGAAACGAATATTGTCATTGCCAACATTGGTGGAAAGTATACTGCTACAAGTTTAGCCGACACATTAAAAGAAAGAGGAATTTTATCAATTGCCATGACCCCCACGCAAATAAGATTTGTATTTCATTTAGATATCACTGAATCTGATTTAGCAAAAACCATTGATATCATCAATGCATTATAAAGAATAAAGTACTCATAAATAATAATAAGAAGAAGACATGTTAGAAAGAATTAATCCAACGACGACACAGGCCTGGTTTGTTTTAAAAAAACATTTTGAAGACGAGATGAGTCGTAAGCATATGCGTGATTTATTTGCTGCAGATGAAAAAAGATTTGAGACCTACTCTATTTCCACTCCCGATTTATTATTTGATTACTCTAAGAATATTATCACGGATAAAACCAAACAACTTTTATTACAATTAGCCAATGAATGTGCATTGAAAGAAGCCATTGATGCACAATTTTCAGGACAATCCATAAATGAAACAGAAAATCGCGCGGTATTACATACAGCCTTAAGAAATTTCAAAGATGCTCCGGTTTTAGTAGACGGTGCAGATGTGATGCCAGAAATTAAGCGTATATTAAAACAAATGAAAACATTTTGTGCGTCTATTCATAGTGGAGCACATAAAGGGTATACAGGCAAGAAAATTACTACCATAGTGAATATAGGCATTGGCGGCAGTGACTTAGGGCCAGTGATGGTTACAGAAGCATTAAAACCTTATTGGAAAGAAGGTATTCAAGTATATTTTGTAAGTAATGTTGACGGAACACATATTGCAGAAACGTTAAAAAAAGTAAACGCAGAAGAAACTTTATTCTTAATTGCCTCTAAAACTTTTACTACACAAGAAACCATGACCAATGCGCATACAGCACGCGGCTGGTTTTTAGATCATGCTAAAGAAGAAGCACATATTGCTACTCATTTTATAGCTTTAAGTACCAATGAAAAAGCAGTGAATACATTTGGTATTAGTAGTAAGAACATGTTTGAATTTTGGGACTGGGTGGGTGGAAGATATTCTTTATGGAGTGCCATTGGCTTATCCATTGCATTAACCATTGGGTATGATCATTTTGAAGATTTATTAAAAGGTGCACATGATGCAGATAATCATTTTAAGGAAACAACATTCGATAAAAATATTCCAGTAATCATGGCCCTTCTCGGTGTATGGTATACCAATTTCTTTGGTGCACAAAGTGAGGCCATCCTACCCTATGATCAATATATGCATCGGTTCGCTGCTTATTTCCAACAAGGCAATATGGAGAGCAATGGAAAATATATTGACCGTAAAGGAACCGCAGTAAACTATGCAACTGGTCCGGTGATTTGGGGAGAACCAGGCACCAATGGCCAACATGCATTTTATCAATTAATTCATCAGGGTACTTTAGTTATTCCTTGTGATTTTATTGCTCCTGCACAAACACATAATCCAATTGGAGATCATCATGATAAATTATTGAGTAATTATTTTGCTCAAACCGAAGCATTGTTAAATGGCAAAACACAAAACGAAGTGGTTGCTGAATTAACGGATGCAAATAAATCGACAAAAGAAATTGAATTCTTGGCTCCATTTAAAGTTTTTGCTGGCAACAAACCAACCAATTCTTTCTTAATGAAGAAAGTAACGCCTACTTCCTTAGGCTTTTTAATTGCTTGTTATGAACATAAAATTTATACGCAAGGAGTAATTTGGAACATCTTTAGTTTTGACCAATGGGGCGTAGAATTAGGTAAACAATTAGCTAATAAAATTTTACCTGAATTGGGAAATGAGGAATCCGTAAAAGGTCATGATGCTTCCACCAATGGATTAATCAATCAATTTAAAGCTTGGAAAAAAGCATAATAAATGCAAATAAATTGATGACACCCAATATTCATATCCGCCCAATAGATCCTTCCGATAATAGAGCTTTGGCTAAAGTCATACGTGATGCATTAACTGAATTTGGCGCAAATAAACCAGGTACCGTATTTTTTGATCCTACTACCGATGCTTTATATGAATTATTCAGATCCCCTGGTGCCTATTATTTTGTAGCAATCCTAGACAATGAATTGGTTGGTGGTTGCGGTATATTTCCAACTGAAAATCTACCAACAGGCACCTGCGAATTGGTAAAATTATATTTAAAATCATCGGCACGAGGTAGCGGATTGGGCAAACTATTAATGCAAAAATCTATGGAATGGGCAAAGCAAAATGGATACGCACAGGTTTATTTGGAATCCATGCCCGAACTTTCAAAAGCCATTTCAATTTATGAAAATGTAGGATTTACGCGCATTCATCAACCACTTGGCAATAGCGGTCACTCAGGATGTGATATTTGGATGACAAAGCAATTGTAATTACCATTTGTCTACTGCTTCACCGCTCATATTATCGCCTTCGCTCGCCTGTGTATCTCTTGCTTCTAATGGTTTCTTTTCCGTGATTGTTGAAGGATCCATATCCTGTTCTGGTTCAGGCTCAGGAAAGGTTTCACTAAATACTGGAACAGCTGCTACTGCATCATCCGCTTTATTTTCTTGTGCAGGTTGTCCTATATAATTACCATCTGCATCATATGATTCTTCGTGATTAAAAGCATCAAAATCAAAATCAGGCATGAGTTCTGTTTTTACATAATCAACTGCCTCGGTAATCGATTTTAAAAATTTATTAAAATCTTCTTTATACAAGAAAATTTTGTGACGATCATACCCATTATTATCAAACCGTTTTCTACTTTCCGTAATGGTTAAAAAATAATCATTGGCTCTGGTAGCCCTTACATCAAAAAAATAAGTTCTTCTTTTACCAGCTCGGATTCTTGTGCTAAAAACACTTTCCATTTTTCTTTCCTGCTGATCAAAATTGCCGTTCTCCATATTATTTATATCATTTAGTTATCTAAAATATACAAATTGCTTGAAAAAAGGAAATTTTGATTTTAATACTTTTAATGTTGCTCATGGCTTTGTTGAATCCGATAAAGTTGGGCATAGAGGCCATTTTTAGCCAATAAGCTTTCGTGTGTGCCCATTTCAGCTATTTGTCCGTCTTCTAAATAGATAATGAAGTCAAACTTATAACTATAAAAAATCCGATGTGTTATAAAGATTGCTGTTTTTTCATGAATAAAGTTAGACAAACTATTTAGTATGGACTGTTCTGTTGTAGCGTCTACTGCACTTAAACAATCGTCAAAAACAAAAATAGATGGTTTCTTTATAATGGATCTGGTAATGGAAACACGCTGCTTTTGACCACCACTTAAAGTGGTACCACGTTCTCCAATGAGGGTCTCAAATTGTTTAGGAAGCTGCTCTATTTCATTATAAACATTGGCAGTTTTAGTGGCTAGGATCAACGCATCATTATTAGCGATTGCCTCTAGTCCAAATTGTATATTATTATGTATTGAATCACTAAACAAAAATACATCCTGTTGTACATATCCTATGGATTTACGTAAGGCTTGAACGGATATTTCTTTAATATCTACCTCATCCACTTTTACAATGCCATTGGTCGGATCATACATCCTAGTAATAAGTTGTGCGATAGACGATTTACCAGATCCTGTTTTTCCAAGTATCAAAACTTTTTGACCTGCTTTAATACTTAAATTGAAATTAACTAATGCTTTTACCCCTGAATGCACATAGGTAAAATTAACATTCTCAAATTCAATAGCACCCTTCACAAATTCTAAATCAATTGGGTTTGCTTTTGTTTTAATGGAGGGTTCAATAGATAAAAATTCATTTAATCTTTTTTGTGAAGCAGCAGCTCTTTGAATCATACTCGCTGTCCATCCAATTGCACTTACAGGAAAAGTAAGCATGTTAATATATATTACAAACTCAATGATCGTTCCCACTTTACTTGGATCCTGATAAGCTTGCATGCCACCTAAGTAAATAGTTAATAAAGTACTTAAGCCAATCATTAAAGACATGGTGGGTGTATAAAACGCTTCTACCCTAGCCAAACTCACTGCATTCTTGCGATACAGTTCGCTATTTTTTTTAAAGAATCCCAACATAGCAGATTCCTGAACAAAGGATTTAATTACTCGAATACCCGAATAGGATTCTTGTGCATTGGTTGTTAAATCGGATAATTGCCCCTGAATTTCTTCACTCTTTTTATTAATAATACTATTAACGATATAAATGGTAATGGCTAAAATTGGCAAAGGGGCTAATACGAATAAACTTAAACGAACATCTTTACTAAACATATTAAACAAACAAAATCCAATTAATGAAACCAAATTTATCAAGTACATTAGAGAAGGTCCTGTGTACATCCTTACCCTACTCACATCCTCGGACATTCTATTCATTAAATCTCCAGTGCTATGTGTTTTATAAAATTCAGTGTCTAATTTTTGATAATGTGCGTATACCTGATTTTTTTGGTCAAACTCAATATGCCTACTCATCACAATAATCGTTTGACGCATAAAGAACATAAAAACACTCCTAATAATGGCCAAGGCCAAAATGGTAATGCTGCAAAAAGTGATTAATGAGGCAAAACTAAATTGGTTATGTACACTCAATTTAGAAATAAATGAAACAATGACATCTTGATTGGTGGTGGATACTGCTTTTCCACCTGGAAGTTTCGCTTGCACCAAACTAACTACATATCCAGTGATTTGTGGAGCCAATACGGCCAAGTAATTGGTGGCAATCACCAATAGAATACCCGTGAAAAATCGGAACCGATATTTCCAAAAAAATACATTTAATGCCGATAGTTCTTTCACTTAGTCCTTTTTTGTAAAGATAGTTAGTAGTCAATTAATTAGGTGATTTGTGTGGGATAATAAAAAGGCGTTATTTTTTGCATAATTCGGTTTCCTATCCTACATTTGCCGCGGAGAGATGGCAGAGTGGTCGATTGCGATAGTCTTGAAAACTATTGACTGTTACAGGTCCGGGGGTTCGAATCCCTCTCTCTCCGCCAACCAGTCCGAAAACCACGATTTATCGTGGTTTTTTGTGTTAAAATGAGCCAAGCATGCTTGAGCAAATATATTGAAAGCAAAAAAATAAGTTTCGAAGCCACTGGTTTTTGGACTGGTTGAAGCCCCCACCCATGGATCAGCGACCCTAGGGAGCTAATTACGAAAAAAAAGGCCACCCAATGGATGACCTTTCTATATAAAAAAGTACTTAAATCCTATTGCTGAATCCCTTCCCCATGAAAACTAACCTGTTTAGTTAAGTTACCTGAGAAAAATATAGTAGCCACTTTC
>CAIOYQ010000035.1 GCA_903862505.1 uncultured Bacteroidota bacterium | reverse complement strand
TTCCTCCTGATAGTGAGACCTATTAGTCGGGCATGTGAAAGTATATAGCTTAATAGAATGAACCTGGCATGAAACCCGCCTTAAATTGCACTGATATATACTTAAAGAGCCTGGATTCATTGAATGACCCAGGCTCTTTAAGTATATTAAAACCAGAAAAATATCATAGCTTATTTCTTAAAAAGATTCTGCAAGCTTACTTGTAAAGCAAGCTCGAATGTACCATTCGCATAATTGGCAATAGGAGCTTGAGCAGTATTGTACATTCCTAAAAATTGCCATTCATTTTTGTGAGAGTAACTGATGCCAAAAGTTGAGCTCTTGTTTGTATGATAAATTCCGGTAAACCCAAGCTTATTATTTGATGTTCTTACCTCAGCAGCAATATCAACAATATCTGTATAATTTTTAATGTTACGATAAGCAACTTTAGTATTGATTCTCCATTCTGCCAAAGGAATTGAGTAAGCCGTTCCTATATAAAACAGATTAAAATCAGTCCCTAAATTTAATTCACCGTTATCTTGACTGATTTGAGATTTTAAATTATAAACAGCCCCATCAATACTAAATCTGTTGCTTGTAAAACCCAATCCGAAATCACCATCAAATTGTCCTTTTCGATCATTGAAACGTGCAATATTCTTATCGCTAGGATCACCAATGATATTTTGATTATTGAAACTAATAGTTTGTAACCCAAGGTTCAATCCGAAATGTAATTTACTGGATTCTTCGTTAAGTTGTAATGTATAGGAATAGGTTCCATAAATTTTACTATGACTTATTTCTCCAGCCTTCGCATTAATAATGCTAAAGCCAGTACCCACTTTGTCCTTGCGGTAATCCATCGTAAAGTTCTGATCCTCAGGCGCTCCCGGAATATTACCCCACTGGTTACGATATCCCAAGTTAACTCTCAAACCACCGTTTAAACCAGCCATTGCCGGATTAGCAAGATAACGATTTTGGAAAAACTGTGCATCCAGCAAACTAATTTGCGAATAGGATTTAAAGCTGAAAAACAGCAATAAGGAAAATATGAATAGACCAAGGTTATGTCTCATTGTGTATTAATTATTTGTTTGAAAATAGTGTGATGTATCCAACTTTACGAGGTAATCCTGTACCAAGGTTAATGATATAATAATATGCTCCTTCATGCAGTATGTCTCCATTAAGTTGGCCGTTCCATGTATTCTGGTAGTTCTTTATATTGAATATCATTCTTCCTGACTTATCAAAAATCTTGACTTCATTATTTGGATAAGTGCTTAGATTTTCAACAGTCCAGAAATCGTTTACACCATCACCATCCGGACTAATCACATTACTTGGAATAATATTGTAATCCTCAAGAACTGTGACTGTAATATACATTTCCGTACTAATACCCTGAGCATTTGTTACTCTAACAGTGTACTTTGTAGTTTGCGTTGGCTTTGCTATAGGATTGGAAATATTAGTTGCACTTAATCCAGCACTCGGACTCCATTCATATTTAACTATGTTACTACTGCTTATGTTAAGATTTGCACTGAAACCCTTGCTAATTACTATATTCTGTCCTGTTTCTGAAGATTTGCTGTTTCGGGGAAGGTTTGCGATACCTGATAACGAAGGTGTTTGTAGTATTGTGATCGTTAGTGTTTTGTTAATAGACAAGCCTCCTGCATCAGTAGATTTAACAATAATATTGTAAATATTTTTAGTTCCATAATCATAAACTAAATCAGCTAATACCTGATTACCACTAATCTTAAATGCGGTAACATCTCCACCAATCAATGAATACGTATGTTTATCACCGCTATCCTGATCGGTGCTGCTTAAATTACCGATGAGTGCAGCTACTAGATTTTTATCATAAATTGAAGCTATGTTCATCGCCATATTGGTAGGCGCATCGTTTTGATCAAGAACCGTCACTGTAATCGCCTTCTCAAACGTTAATCCACCAGCATCGGTGCTGCGAACACGAACCGAATAGCTACTCTTAGTTTCAAAATCAAAACTCACTGTAGTTTTCAGTTGATTGCCATCTATCGTAAACAAGGCATTATCTGTACTTCCAGTGCCACTTACTAAAGTATAGCTCTGCCTATCGCCAATATCTGAATCCGTACTACTCAAATCACCTATGATTGCACTAGTGGCATTGTTCTCATAAATTGTAGTTATACTCAATGCTAAATTTGCAGGAGCTTCGTTGACGTTGATTACCGTAATCGTAATTTCCTTCTCATACGTTAATCCCCCGGCATCGGTGCTTCGAACACGAACCGAATAGCTGCTCTTAGCTTCAAAATTAAATGCTACAGTAGTTTTCAGGTTGGCTCCGTCTATGGTAAACAAGGCATTATCTGTACTTCCAG
>CAIOYQ010000034.1 GCA_903862505.1 uncultured Bacteroidota bacterium | reverse complement strand
GTTTTACAAAGGGGAAGCATTATCATTATAAGTTATTAGCATTAATAAAATAGACAATTATGAAGAAGAAATTAATTTGGATACTCGGTGGCTTGTTTGCAGTGATTATACTGTTGGTAATCTTAAAAAAAACAGGTGTAGATGGTAAAGAAACTGGCGAATAAGTGACAAGTGAAAAAGTACAATTACGTACCATCACTGAATCGGTTAACGCAAGTGGTAAAGTGTATCCTGAAATTGAAGTAAAAGTGAGCCCGGATATTTCTGGTGAGGTGGTTAACCTTTTTGTGGAAGAAGGAGACAAGGTAACTAAGGGGCAAGTGTTGGCTAAAATTTATGCCGATATTTATTCTACACAAAGAGATCAGGTTACTGCAAACGTAAACCAATCAGAAGCACAATACGAAAATGTAAAAGCGGGATTAAGTGGCTTGAAAACAAGTTATGAGAATACTAAAACAACCTACGAGCGTTATAAAAAATTATTAGAAGACAAGATTGTTTCCAGAGCTGAGTTTGAACAAACAGAGCAAAGCTATCGCTCAGCAGAATCTAATTATTTAAGCGCACAACAATCTATCAAAAGTAGTCAAGCACAAATACAAGGGGTGAGAGCACAATTGTCTCGCGCCGAAAAAGATTTAGCACGAACTACCATTGTTGCACCAATGGATGGTATTGTAAGTTCTATGGGTGTGAAAAAAGGAGAGCGCGTAGTGGGTACAGCACAAATGGCAGGTACCGAAATGATGCGTGTTGCGGATATGAAGAGCATTGAAGTAAGAGTTGATGTTGGAGAGAATGATATTACGAAAGTAAAAATTGGTGACACCGCCTTAGTAGAAGTAGATGCTTATAATAAAAGAAAGTTCAAAGGGATTGTTTATAAAATTGCAAATCCGGTTTCTGCCTTATCTGGAACCTCTGCTTCAAGCACTGAAGTAGCTAACTATAAAGTGCATATTCGTTTAGAGCCTTCTAGCTACCAAGACTTAATTGTTGAAAATGCTAAGTTCCCATTCCGTCCAGGAATGACGGCGAGTGCAGATATCCAAACGAAGTCTAAATTGAATGTAATTTCTATTCCTTTAAATGCAGTCACTACAAGAGACAAAGAAGGAAATGGCAAAGACACAAAGGTTTCTAATGGTAAGCCAGAAGATAAAAATGCCCCTGCACCTGCGAATACAGATGAAGATTTAAATGAAGTGGTTTTTTTGTTACAAAAGGATAATAAAGTGAAGATGGTGAAAGTGAAAACAGATATTCAGGACTTAAACTATATTGAAGTAAGCGGATTAAAAGTAGGCGACGAAGTAATTACTGGTCCTTATAGTACAGTAAGTAAGCTATTGAAAGACGGCACTTTAGTGAAAGTGGTTGCCAAGGATAAATTATTCGAAGAAAAGAAGTAAATCAACTTAAATAGTCAAAAAGGGGCACTTCTAAAAAATGTGCCCCTTTTTTTATGTTTTCGTATATTCGTCTTATGAACACGAAGCGAATTGGAATTATTGGAAGTGGAAGTTGGGCTACCGCCATTGCAAAAATTGTAACCGATAATGGTTTTGCTATTAATTGGTGGGTGCGCCAAGCTAATAATATTCAGTATTTCCAAAAGCGTCATCACAATCCACATTATTTAAGAAACGCATATTTTGATGTTGCTAACATTCAATTCTCGGATAATATTAGCGAGGTAGTGAAGGATGCAGATATCATCATTATTGCAGTGCCTTCTATCCATATAGAAATGTCTTTAGCTACTTTGGACACGAATGCATTAAAAGGTAAACAAGTAATTTCAGCCGTAAAGGGAGTTATTCCTAAAATGAATTTATTGCTGAATCAATACTTGGAACAGCAATTTGATTTCCCCTTAAATGATTATTTTACTTTGCTTGGGCCAAGCCATGCCGAGGAAGTTGCCGCCGAACAATTATCTTATCTTACTTTTTCGGGTGTGAATACGCAGGATACACAGGACATCGCCATCTGTTTTAAAAACGAATACATTAATACGCTGGTGAATAATGACGTTTTTGGAGTGCAATACGCAGGTGTTGCAAAAAATATTTACGCATTGGGTGCTGGAATTGCGCATGGCTTAGAGTATGGTGATAATTTTTTAAGCGTATTTATTGCCAATGCAGCAAGTGAAATGAAGCAATTATTAAAGGGTGTGATGAAGCAAACCGAAGGACAATTTGAAAAGGTAAACTATTCCGCTTCGGTTTATTTAGGCGACCTTTTAGTGACTTGCTATTCCTTACATAGTAGAAACAGAACCTTTGGTAATATGATTGGTAAAGGCTATTCGGTGCGTGCTGCCGAATTGGAAATGAATATGGTTGCCGAAGGCTATAATGCTTGTAAATGTATCATGGCTATTAACAAAGATATAGGCGTGCAATTACCCATTGTCACTGCTATTTATCAAATACTTTGGGAGGGCGCCGATCCGGCAACTTCGTTTAAAGAGATTGAAAAGATCTTGGTTTAAACAATAAAGAACGCACTAGCAATACCGTCTGCTAAAAAGCGCGCCTGTTTTGTAATGGCAAATCCCTTGGTGGTTTGAATAAGCTTATCTTCTTTTTGCAATGCCTCCATTATATTTTGAGTGTGCTTTAAATAAGCTGTCCCAAAAACTGTATTTACTTTTTCCAAGTCTACTCCTTCCAATAGCCTAAGTGATATCATCATAAATTCATTGTAGCGAGTTACTTCCTCCAATACTTCTATTTCAAAAGGAACATTTCCTTCCTGAATGGATTGTATATATAATGGGTTGTTTGAAATATTCCATTGTCTTGAACTTACATTATAAGAATGTGCGGATGGTCCCAAACCTAAATAGGGTATGCCTTTCCAATAATTGGTGTTATGTATACTTCTGTGACCAGGTTTAGCAAAATTTGAAATCTCATAATGCGCATATCCATTTTTGTTTAGAGCATCCACTACAATTTCAAAATGCCTTGCTTGTTTTTCTGTATCTACGTTCTCAATTTTTTTCTTTTGAATTAAACTGTATAATGCCGTTTTTTCCTCCACCGTTAATGCATAGCAGGAGATATGGGGTACCTGGAATTCGTTTAATATTTCAATGTCTTTTAATAAGGCTTCATCCGATAAATGCGGGGTGCCATAAATGAGGTCGGTACTTATATTATCTATGCCTGCTGCTTTTGCAAGTTCAATTGCAAGGAAGGATTGCTGGGTGGTATGTGCTCTATTCATCCAATCCAATGCTTCTTGTTGAAAGCTTTGAATGCCAATACTTAGCCGGTTTACACCTGCCGTTTTCCAATACTTTGTTTTTTCAATACTAATATCATCGGGGTTGGCCTCCAAAGTAAATTCCTTTAAATCCGATAGATTAAAATGTTTGTGTAGGGTGTTTACTATTTTGTCTAAATGGGCCTGCTGTAAAAGGGAAGGGGTGCCTCCTCCAAAATAAAGGGTTTCTATAGGACTGTTCAAATAGTTTTCCTGCAATGCAATTTCCTTGATCAGTGCATCTACAAAAGCATCCAAATGTTGCATTTGTGTAGAAAAATGAAAATTACAATAATGACAGGCTTTTCTGCAAAATGGAATATGAATATAAATGCCTGACATAGCTGTGTTTGGATAACAAAGCTAGCTATAAGTTACTAATTCTGATAGAGTATACTTATTTTTGCAGAGATGACGTCTACCTACAAATTTGTTTTATCGGTCGCCTTTTGTTTCTTATTGCTTTCGGCGCAGGGGCAAAAGGATACGCTATCAATTAAAAAGGATAGCAAGCCTAAAAAAGAAATAATATTAAAGAAGGATACCACGGCTATTTTTGTTGACAGTTTGCCCCCAAAGGACACCATTCTTATTAAGTATATTCCAGTTTTGCCTTCTTCCTATCTTAAAGCAGACGCTTGGTATTTTCAAAAACTAAATGCAAAAACCAAGGATACTGTTTTTGATATTTTCAAAGCCTATAAGAACTATTTTGCTGATAAAAAAACGGGCTATCATTTGTACATAAAAAAAGTAGTACAGTCCAAAGACCTGCCTGCCATTTTTAAAATTGAACAACGATTTGCGATCCCAGATAAAGACTTACTTTTTTATTTAATTATTGGAGTAATCTTATTGTATGGCCTAATCAACAATTTGTATCCCCAGTACTATCTTAAATTATTTAGTCAGTTTACGCAGTCTTCCATTAGGGAAGTTCAAAATAGAGAACAGCTTGTACAAAATAGGTTTGCTTCTTTAATTACTAATATTGGATTTGTTTTAAGCTTCTCTTTAATGGCTACCTTACTTATTTATAATAACCACTTGTTGCCCATTTCTTTATGGCTTGCCCTATTATATATTTGTATATTTTTTACCCTGCTTTATGCTGGAAAGTTTATTAGTTTGAAAGTAATTGGATATGTTTTTAATGCAGGAGAATTGGTAAATACATATATTTTCGTAGTATTTATGATTAATAAAGTGTTGGGTATTTTATTAATCCCATTTGTACTCATGTTGGCCTTTTCTAAGCCTATCTATTACCCCATTGCAATAGGTGCTGGGGCTATTTTAACCGTATTGTTATTTCTATATAGGTACCTATTTACCTTAACATCTGTTAGGAACAAATTACATATATCTTCCTTTCATTTTTTTCTATACCTTTGTGCTTTCGAAATACTCCCCCTATTAATTTTGTACAAGTTTATTGTTCAATTTTTGGGAGGAACATTTTAAAAAGAAAAGTGTAAAATGGCAAAAGTAATAAGTGTAGATAAAAAGACGGCGACTAGTAAGACCATTAAAAAAGTCCTAATTTCTCAAGCTAAACCAGAGAGCGAAAGATCTCCTTATTTCGACCTGGCTAGTAAATACAAAGTGGATTTGCATTTTCATCCGCTTATTCAATTGGTTGCTATTCCTTCCAAAGAGTTTAGGAAATCTAAAATTGAAATCCCTAATTATTCTGCTGTTATTTTTACAAGTAAAAATGCCATTGATCATTTTTTCAGAACCTGTGATGAGTTAAAAGTAAATGTAAGCCAGGAGACCAAATATTTCTGTATCACAGAGTCGGTGGCCCTTTATTTACAAAAATTTATTATGTACCGTAAGCGTAAGGTGTTTTTTGGCGCCGACGGGTCTAATAAAAAGTTATTTGATGTATTAAATAAACATAAGGGAAATGAACGTTTCTTATATGTATGTAGTGAAAACCAACAGGATAATGAAATTGTGAATTGGTTAAAAGAGCATGGCTGCCAATATGATATGGCCTATATGTATCGTTCCGTAAGTTCTGATTTAAAAGAGGTTTTTGACAATCATAATTTTGATGTGATTTGTTTGTTTACCCCTAGTGGATTAAAAAGTTTATACGAAAACAAACCAAGTTTTATTCAAAACGGTACTGCCATTTGTGCTTTTGGGTCCAATACTTGCAAAGCGGTGGAAGAAGCGGGACTTACTTTACATATTAAAGTGCCTAGTCCGCAGACACCAAGCATGATTGCTGGATTGGATTTATATTTAAGCCAATTGAGCAAAAAAAAATAAATTGCATTCAATGAATGCAAACCCCTCCTTTACCAACGCCCTTATTCAGGAAACAAGTCCTTACTTGCTTCAACACGCGCACAATCCTGTACAATGGATTCCATGGTCCGATACTCTATTTGAGCAGGCTACCCAACAAAACAAACCCATTCTTTTAAGCATTGGCTATGCCGCTTGTCATTGGTGTCATGTAATGGAAAGAGAGAGCTTTGAATCGGAGACGGTGGCGGAGTATATGAATGCACATTTTATAAATGTAAAAGTAGACAGAGAAGAAAGACCAGATGTAGATCATTTATATATGGATGCTTTGCAAGCCATGACCGGTTCGGGCGGATGGCCACTTAATATTTTTTTATTACCCAACGGAAAACCTTTTTACGGAGGCACTTATTTTCCGCCAATAGCTATGCAAAACAGGGCTTCTTGGATGGAAGTATTAAAAGGGGTAAAGAATGCTTTTGAAAACAATCATGAAAAAATAGTTGAACAGGCTACCCAGTTATCCAATCATTTAGTGCAAGCCAATATTAAAATGCTTGAAAAAGAGGGGGATGAAATTGAGCAGTTCGAGGCCAATAAAGAAGAGCTAGAATTAATGGCCAATAGAATTTTACTTTCTGCCGACACCCAATGGGGTGGATTTGGTGCCGCCCCAAAATTCCCGCAAACCTTTGCATTACAATTGTTACTTAGGAACTACCATGTTTCCAACAACCAAGCATCCTTATATCAAGCAACACTATCCTTGGATAAAATGATTCAGGGAGGAATTTATGATCATATAGGGGGTGGATTTTCCCGATACAGCACCGATGCGCATTGGCAGGCGCCCCATTTTGAGAAAATGTTATATGACAATGCGTTATTAATAAGTGTATTGTCCGAAGCATATCAAATCACAAAAAAAGAATCTTATAAAATAGTTATTCAGCAAACCATTCAATTTTTAGAAAATGAATTGTCCAATGGACAAGGTGCATTTTACGCTGCCTTAGATGCAGATAGCGAAGGAGTGGAAGGAAAATTTTATACCTGGAGCTATGAGGAATTAAAAAAGATAGTGCCCGCAGATGCATTTGAAAGCTTTGTCACTTATTACCAAATACAAGAACAAGGTAATTGGGAACATACGAATATACTATGGACACAGTCCAACTTTTTAGAAAGTGAAACGCCAGAGTGGATCGCCATTAAAAAAGCTTTATTTGAGGCACGCTCAAAAAGAATAAGACCTGCTTTAGATCACAAAATTATTTTATCATGGAATGCTTTAATGGTAACAGCATTATGCAAAGCCGCTGCAGCATTGGGTGACAGCGTACTTGTAGATAAGGCTGTCCGATGCGTTACTTGGCTAGAAGACAATATGTATAATGCGCAAGAAAAATATTTTTATCATACCCATACCAAGGGTAGCAATAAATCCTTTGCATTTTTAGACGACTATGCATGTATGATACAAGCGTATATTTTATTACAAGAGATAACGGGTAATTTAGCATATGCCTATAAGGCAAAGCAATGGACGGAATATGTGCAAACACATTTCATAGATGAGGAAGAAGTGTTCTTTTATTTTACTGCAGACTATCAAAAAGATGTGATCATCCGAAAAAAAGACAATTATGATGGAGCACAACCCAGTGCAAATGCCCTGATGTCTTATAATTTATTATACCTGTCTACTATGTTTGACGAACCTGTTTGGAGACAACAATCCCATAAAATGGTGAGTACGATGCATAAGAGAATGATCCAATATCCCTCCTCTTTTGGCTGTTGGGCCCAGACCTATACACTCATGGCCTTTGGCTTTACCGAGTTAATAAGTATAGGTGCTAATGTTAAAAATTCCATTTTGGAGGTACAATTCTTGTTTTTACCCTTTAAATTGTTGTTAATTTCTGATGAATATGACCCTTCCTTGAGTTTAGTGAAAGGGAAGCAACTCTATGATAATCAGTACTTTATTTGTAATAAAGGAACCTGCTCAGCGCCCTTTTCAAATCTCAACGATTTTTTAACAACAATCAAACAAACAAATTACTAATTTGCATCTCTTGTAATTGTCAGATTTAGTAACTTTATCCCTATTAGCAAGATTAACTGCATAGAATGCATTAAAAAAATATTAAATATAAGATTTTGACTTGGTCAGGATCTGTTATAAATAACAATTATGGTTAAGTATTTAAAAAAGGCTCGTTTAAAATTTCCGTTCATGTTACTCGCATTACTTGTGAGTTCATTATTATTTTTTGCATTTGAATCAAGTAGTGTTGCAAAGAAAAAGCGTATTAGAACGGATGCTCAAATGGCCTATATCCCAGGTGGATCTTTTTTTATGGGTGCAAGTGACGAACAAATTGATAATTCTTTAATGAATAACAAAAAAAGAATCTCCGTTTCAAGTTTCTGGATGGATAGAACTGAGATTACCAATGAGCAATATCATAGATTTGTTAATTATGTAGCGGATTCTTTAAAATTTTTAGCAAAAACTAAAGGGACCATCAATTTTGTTAATCCTCTAGATACTTTAAAAATAAACTGGAATGTAGTTGCGACTATCAATAAAAGTTTAGCTAAACCCATTTCTAAACAAGCAGAACAATTGAATCAAAATACTTTTCAGGAATTATGGGTAAAGACAGAGGATAGAGAGTTTAAGAATGTTTTTACCATTGATAATAAAAAATTGAACTTCCGTTACACATTTGTGGATTTAAAAAGAGCTGCCTTAGAATCCAATTCATTTAATGGTTTGGATAAGGAACTTCGTGATTATATTACTATTGATACCGTAAATGTTTATCCTGATACTTTAGTGTGGCAAAGAGATTTTTCTTATGTATATAATGAGCCTTTAGTAAAACAATATTTTTCGAATGCTTCTTTTAATGATTACCCAGTAGTAGGCGTAAGTTGGGAACAAGCAAGTGCTTTTTGCCATTGGAGAACCTTACACAATGACTACTATCAAGGAAAACCTGGCAAGAAAGATGCTTTCATTGAAGGCATTTATCGCTTACCAACCGAAGCGGAGTGGGAATATGCCGCAAGAGGAAATTCAAAAATCAATGCCATGTATCCCTGGGGTGCTCCATATGCAAGAACCCGTGAGGGATTGTTAATGGCTAATTTTAAACCAGGTAGAGGGGATTATTTTGGAGGGGACAGTAAATACGATGATATCACACCAGTAAAAGTGAAGTCATTCACTGAGAATGGCTTTGGCTTATTTGATATGGCAGGTAATGTAGCAGAATGGACTAGTTCAAGATATGACGAAGCAGTGGATAATATTTTGGGTGACTT
>CAIOYQ010000033.1 GCA_903862505.1 uncultured Bacteroidota bacterium | reverse complement strand
TATCAAACAAAATTTAAAAAAAGAAACTATAAAGACAAAAACATAAAAGAAGGTTTTGTTACCGCAGACCAAGAAATACTGTTACGACCAAAGGAAGACGGTTATACTTCTGTTATTCAAAATCAAAATGATACTCAAAATCAAACGGCTAATCAAAAGGATTTAACTGAATTACAACAGTTACAAACAAAATATCAGGATTTAACACAACAATACACGACAATGCAGAAAACAATAAGTGAAAAAGGTTTATCCACTCTTAACCGTATTAGCTCAAGTAACCCCTATTTAGGTAAAGTAATTCAATTACAAGGTGGTGCTTTATTCTATGTCACAAATCAAGGTATAGCTAAACAAATTCAGGATATGAATATTTATGAAAACGTATCGGGTAAAAATGGGTTTCCACCACAAGGACAATTTATAACTGTTTCTATGCCTTGGGACAATAGTTATGTAAATCCTGGTACCATAATCCCCACAAATCCTCCATTAATTATTGGTAGTCCCGTAAAAATAGGTGAAAGTGTGGGCAAAGAGGGTAGCAATGTATATGCATCAAGATTAGTTGATAATCCGTCGTCTACGTATATAGGATGTTATAAAGACAGTCAAACTGAAGAAAGAACAATGATAATGAATAATACGGAATATTCAACAATGGATAACTGTCAGCAATACGCGCTGGATAACGGTTACACATATTTTGGTATGCAAAATTATCAGCCAGACGGGAAGGCACAATGTTTTGTAAGTAATGATTTATCAAAAACAAGTGCTTATGGTGACGCGACAAATATAACACAACAGAACCCATTGTGGAAATCGAATACTTCAGGTCAACAATATATGATGCAAGTATCAGGCACAGGACAAATAATAATATTAGATTCAAATAATAATACAGTATATGTTACAAACGACGCTTCTGCTGATTGTGTTAATTCGGGAAAAATAACAGTTGAAACTGCTACTTATGGAGGAAATTGTAAAAATGTAAAAATAGGAAATGTAACCGAATTAGTAGCCGATAAGTTGAAATGTAACAATAGTAATAATTGTTCTATACCGATTTCAACCTCTTCTTTGGGAGATTTTTCCACAAAAGGATGCTGGGATGCATTCGATATTAGTTACAAGTGTGGCGGAACGCCTTTTACTCGACATTTAGGAAAGGCAGAGGGTCAAACAATGATTTTAGATTGCCAACAATATATACAGTATGCATGTCAGTTCTACATGATTTTACAGGATGACGGTAATTTGTGTTTATATAAAGGAGGGGATCCTTCGACAATGACTAATGCGAATAGTATATGGGAAACAAAAACGAATGGGCAACAAAAAGCGGCAAATCCTGATTGGGTGTCAACAAAAGGAAAATACGGTAGAAATTATTTGAAAACAGGAGAGGTTTTAGCGTCGAATGAATGGATAGGATCAACTAACGGGACGTTAAAATTGTTAATGCAAGCGGATGGTAATTTGGTATTATACACATCAGAACTTACTCCAGGGTGCAATAATAAAGATGGGAAAATGTATGGTGTTCAATGGGTAAATGCAGTGTACAAATTGAATGAAATGGGAAATCCAGGAACTCTAGGAAAAGTAGGATATATAGACGGTGATTCGAAACTAAGAGAATATCCCAATTCATTGTTAACATATTCAAATGAATATGTTATGTATCAAGGGGCTGATTCAGGTGGCAATGATATAAAATCATTACAACTTCCAGACCAAAATGGGTGTGAATTAGAATGCAATAAAAATAATGAATGTGCTGCATATGTGTATCAACCGACAACAAAAACATGTTGGTTAAAAAATAAGAATGCTTACCCGGTTGGAAAAAAACAGTCGAATTCTAGTTTAATGCTGGGTGTAAGAAAACCGACACCGGTAAAATCAAATGGGCTGGTGGATTTATTAGATACGATTCAATACAATAATTACGTAAAGGGTCCAAGCATTAATGCAAATACAGATCTAAATGTAACAATAGTGTCAAAAGAGGACCAAGATAAATTAGATAGTATTAAAACAAAAATGTCTGCAATAGGTAAAGATATAGCTTCAAAAATGGAAACGTT
>CAIOYQ010000032.1 GCA_903862505.1 uncultured Bacteroidota bacterium | reverse complement strand
ATTGACGGTGTATATGGCCCCTTAAATCCTACAGATTATCTGGAAGGGAAAATTGCACCGGTATTTTTTGGATCGGCCGTGAATAATTTTGGCGTACAAGAAATGTTGGATACGTTTATTCAAATTGCACCCACCCCGCGTGATAGAGCAACCAGTGTGCGTAAAGTACAAGCGGGAGAAGATAAATTCAGTGGCTTTATTTTTAAAATACATGCCAACTTGGATCCTAAGCACCGTGATCGTATTGCATTTATGCGCGTTTGTAGCGGCAAGTTTGAACGCAATACTTATTACAAGCATGTTCGTTTAGAAAAAGACGTGCGCTTTGCCAACCCTTATACTTTTTTAGCGCGTAGTAAGGATATTGTGGAAGATGCCTACCCTGGAGATGTGGTGGGATTGTTTGACACCGGTAATTTTAAAATTGGGGATACTTTAACCGAGGGGGAAAAGTTTTATTTCACGGGCATTCCTACTTTCTCTCCCGAAATATTTAAGGAGTTGGTGAATAAGGATCCAATGAAGACTAAGCAATTAGAAAAGGGCATCCAACAATTAACAGACGAGGGTGTTGCACAGTTATTCTCGCAATTTGGTGGCAATAAAAAAATTATTGGTTGCGTGGGTGATTTACAATTTGAAGTGATACAATATCGTTTATTACAAGAGTATGGAGCGGCTTGTGAATTTAGAACCCTGCCTTTTTACAAAGCATGTTGGTTAACCTCTTCCGATAAAAATAAGTTGAATGATTTTTTAAGATTCAAACAACAAAATGCGGCAGAGGACAAGGATGGTTCACCAGTGTATTTGGCACAAAGTGAATGGTTCTTGAATACCGAAATTACCAATAACCCTGACATCACTTTTCATTTTACCAACGAGGTGAATAAATAGATTCGTTTAAAATATTAATATGAAATCAAAAACGCTAAAGCAGAACAAAATAAATATTATCACCTTGGGTTGTAGTAAAAACCTGGTAGATAGTGAAATGCTAAGTGGTCAATTGGTTGCCAATGATATTGATGTGGTACATGAGAATAAAAAGATGGATCACAATATTGTGGTGGTGAATACCTGTGGATTTATTGACAAGGCGAAGGAAGAGAGTGTAAATACTATTTTGGATCAGGTGGCTTTAAAACTAAAAGGAAAATTGGATAAGGTTTATGTAACAGGATGTTTAAGCGAAAGATACCGCGGGGACTTAGCAGCAGAAATACCCGAAGTGGATGCCTGGTTTGGTACCATGGAACTTCCGTTAATGCTGAATCAATTAAATGCAGATTATAAAGCAGAACTTTTAGGAGAACGTTTATTAAGTACGCCTCAACATTATGCGTATTTGAAAATTAGTGAAGGGTGTAATCGTACTTGTGCGTTTTGTGCCATTCCCTTAATGCGCGGACAACATGTAAGTAAAACCATTGAGCAATTGGTGGACGAAACAAAGGGCCTGGTAAAGAAAGGGGTAAAGGAAGTGATGCTCATTGCACAGGAATTAACGTATTATGGATTGGATATTTATAAAGAGCGTGCACTTCCAAAATTATTAAATGCCTTAGCAGATGTGGAAGGGATAGAATGGATTAGACTCCATTATGCATATCCTAGTAAATTCCCTTTAGAAATATTGGATACCATGCGCGAACGCGATAATATTTGTAAATACATTGACATTCCTTTACAACATGCAAGTAATAATATGCTTAAAGCCATGCGCCGAAATATTACCCGTGAGGAAATGACTGAATTAATTATTGAAATTAGAAAGCGTGTGCCGGGTATTGCCATAAGAACGACTCTAATTACTGGTTTCCCAGGAGAGACCTTGGAAGATGTGGAAGAATTAAAAGAATTTTTACAATTACACAAGTTTGATCGCGTAGGCATCTTCACATACAGCCATGAGGAAAATACCAGTGCGTATGATTTAGTAGATGATGTGCCTGCAGCTGAAAAACAGCGTCGTGCGGAGGAGATTATGGAAGTACAACAAGAGATTAGTTTAGCCATTAATCAAGCCAAAGAAGGTCAAACGCTTAAAGTAATCATTGATAAAAAAGAAGCAGGTCGTTGGTTAGGTCGCACTCAATTTGATAGTGTAGAAGTGGACAATGAAGTTGTGATTAACACCAACAAGCGCTTAAAATCTGGCGACATGGTAATGGTTAAAATCACCAAGGCGTACGATTATGATTTAGAGGGCGAATTAGTCTAGTTTATAAAATTATCTAATTGTACTATTATGCTAAGTTTACTTTAGCATTCTTCCCTGTATTATTTTGCTGCTCCGTTTTGGATAAATAGTAAACAGCAATACTACTCAATACAAAATAGCCTATTAAAGTAGGTGCTATGAAACTTGCAATGGTATTGGATCCAAACCAATCTCCTTTTTCTGCAATAAATGCAATACAAGCAAAATTCTTAACGGTTTCCAACATCCAAGCGTATTTTGTTCGGTCCATAAATTCAGTCAGTGCATATACCTGAATAAAAATAAAGCCGCCATATATAAATAAATTTTCAAGGCCTAATTGTTTAATCATCGCCACATTGGCAAACAGATAACTTACTAATAATAACATACTCACCAACTGGGCCCAGAGGTAAGCCTGCATTCCCTTTGAAGCTGGGGTATCATACTTTTCAAAATGATATACATCTTGAATTTTATACACTGGATATTTTTCAACAACATCTGCTGGTCTCCATCCCAATGGCATAAACCAAACACGAAATTTGTCCTTCCAGCTCTTTGCATGCCAAGCATCTTTTACTAAAAGCCACATGTGCATGAAATTAATTTTTATAGGGTTCCAAGTGCGCACTGGACGTGTTACGCCATATACTGCTGGTATGCTAGCTACTTCTTCTTGATAAGTTCCAAACCATCTATCCCAAAAAATAAAAATCTGTCCATAATTCTTATCTAAATATTCGGGATTGATGGCATGGTGTACTCTATGATGCGAAGGAGTGACAATGATATATTCCAAGAATCCCATTTTATTGATGTGTTGGGTATGGTACCAGAATTGTGCAAATAAATGTAAGGGAGCAACTACGGCAATTACTTGTTGTGGCACCCCAAATAAAGCTGCGGGTATTAATAGAAAGGCATAAATCCTAAAGTAAACAGAAATACTTTGTCTTAAAGCACAAGCTAAATTGTATTCTTCACTACTATGATGTACAATATGATTGTTCCAAAAAAAGTTCACACTGTGCGCCAAGCGGTGAACCCAATAGCCGGAAAAATCCAATGCAAGGAAAGCAATTACATAAAGGAGCCAACTAGACTGCACTTGATAAATGGTCATATGCTCCACTAGCCAGCCATAACTAATAATGGCTAAGCTAAGTCCCAAAACATCCTTTGTAGAATTGGTGATACCCGAACTAAGGCTCGAAACCATGTCTAAAGTACGCACTGTGTCAAATCCTTTGCGCCAGCCATACCATTTTTCAAATAAGACTAGCAATAAGAAAAGGGGCATGGCAATAATCAATATTTTACCATAGGTTTCCATAGTTAAGAATTTAGTCTTTGGATGCGTAATACGCTAACAAATGTATCATTTTTATCTTAATTTGCGTCCTAATCTGTTAACGGGCTTTACCTATTTATTATATGAAATTTAATGCCACTCAAATACCTTATCATGCTACTGGATTATTTAGTCCCTTGGTAAGAGATTATGTGGAAGGTAAAGGAACTGCCATGGGTTTTGTAGCATATGCTCCAAGTTATGAAGGAGTGCAAAAAGCAATCACTGCTAGAAAAGAGTTGGGTGTAAATAGACCACTACTTGTGGAAGTTTTAAAGGCACAATACGCTACTGTTCCTTCCACAAAAGCAGTCAATGAGAATATAAATTTATTGTTAGCTGAAAATACTTTTGTGGTTACTACTGCGCATCAGCCCAATATATTTACCGGCCCTTTATACTTTTTTTATAAAATTATTCATGCGATTCAATTGGCTGCTGATTTAAAAAAGCAATTTCCTGAAAACAATTATGTGCCGGTGTATTATATGGGCTCTGAGGATGCCGATATTGATGAAGTGGGAAGTTTTTATTTAGGAGGCGATAAATTACAATGGAATACTAAGCAAACAGGTGCGATTGGCAGGATGAAAGTAGATGACGCCTTATTGAATTTAGTAAAAAATATGGAAGGCTATTGGTCCGTGAAGCATCAGGGTAAGGACGCCATGCAGGCATTAAGTGATGCTTATAAAAAAGGAGTCACCATTAATGAAGCTACCTTAAGTTTAGTTCATAGCTATTTTGGACAATATGGATTGGTGGTGATTCAGCCCGATGATGCTAAATTAAAATCGGCGTTTATTCCAGTAATGGAAAAGGAATTATTGGAGCAGTTTTCTAATAAGGCTTTGCAACCAACGCTTTCTGTATTACGTGAACAATACCATGTACAAACAGAAGGGCGTAGTATTAATTTGTTTTATTTTAAAGACAATACCAGAGCGCGCATTGAACTAAAAGAGGGTGTGTATACTATCGTGGATACCGATTTGAGTTTTTCTAAAGCTGAAATTATTGCCGAATTACATGCACATCCCGATCGTTTTAGTCCCAATGTAATATTAAGAGGTTTGTATCAGGAAACTATTTTACCTGGTATTGTATTTATTGGGGGAGGAGGCGAGTTGGCCTATTGGATGGAATTGAAAAATGTTTTTGCTACAGCCAATGTTCATTTTCCTGTTTTACAATTAAGAAATTCTTTTTTGTTTATCAAATCAAAAATGGCAAAACAATGGACCGAATTAGGTTTTGAAATTAAAGACTTATTCCAACCCTTATCTATTTTAGATGCTGCTTATATTAAAGCGCATACCCAACATAATTTATCTTTATCCAACTCATTAAAGGAATTAGAAAATTTATATTTAAGCATTAAAGAACAGGTGGAAAAAATTGATACTACTTTAGGAGGGCATACCATGAACTTATCGGTTCAGTCTGCTAAAAAAATGGTAGTCTTAGAACAGAAAATGCTCAAAGCAGAGAAGCGAAAACAAGTTACTTCCTTGGAACGTATCCATCATATTAAACAAATCTTATTTCCTGAAAATAGTTTACAAGAAAGAGTGGATAATTTCTCAGAGTGGGTGGGAGATTATGGATGGGCTTGGGTAGATGCTATATTACAACATTCTAATAAGATGGAACAAGGTTTTACAATTCTTAGCGCTGAGGAATAAGGAATTAATGATCAAACTCGTTGTTAAAATCTTCTTTCATTTTTTCTACTTTGGCTAATACTTCCGCCTCCATATTTTGTTTGTAATCATCCATCGCATTGCCAATGGCAGCGTCGGAACTTCCAATAATTTGAGCAGCTAACAAACCAGCATTTTTTGAACCATTTAAGGCAACCGTGGCAACCGGTACACCAGCAGGCATTTGTAGAATAGATAAAACTGAATCCCAACCATCAATAGAGTTGGATGATTTAATGGGAACGCCAATAACAGGTAAGCTGGTAATAGCAGCAACCATACCAGGTAAATGAGCGGCACCGCCTGCACCTGCAATAATCACTTTCAATCCTCTTTTGCGCGCGTTTTTCGCATAGTCCACCATGCGTTCTGGAGTTCTGTGTGCCGAGACAACGGTAAGTTCAAAAGGGATATTGAAAGTTTTTAACACATCGGCAGCTGCCTGCATGATGTTTAAATCACTATCGCTTCCCATGATAATTCCTACGATTGCTGGATTGGCCATTTTACTTATTTTTTACAAAGATAAATAATCTATCTCAAATGGGTTTAAGGCGCCAAATACCCCTCAATATCACCTAAAATTGGGATTGCTTTGTATTGGGTGAATTTGATACGTAGGTATTTTAATTTTTGAGTAGGGAATTGTAATATTCGTTTGTGACCAATGGTGGTTCCTGCAACAATCGGGTCAAATTTATTGATATCATTGCCTCCAGTTATTTCAAAGCGCACGACCCTTTGCCCTAGATTAATTTTTTCTTTTAAAACCAATGTATTTAAACTTACTTCATTCGCTAAATGAATTTCAATAAATTCTTTTGTTCTTAAAATATTAGCTCCTTTTAAAATATTATTTGCAAAAGCTTCCTCCCTAATTTTTTTAAAACTCATTAAGGCTGCCGAGTCTACACTGGAAATTAAACCAGCTCTATTCGGCGGCACATTTAATAACATATTTCCGCCACGGCCCACCGATTTCAAATACAAGTCAAATAGGGTAGCACCCGACTTTACCGTACTGTCCTCGCCAGGATGAAAAAACCAGCCCTTACGAATAGAAACATCGGCTTCGGCACCAATCCAGTTTTTCCCATTATAGTTACCGCTGTTTAAAGTATCATTAGGTGGCGCACCTTCACCTCTTTTAAATCCTGCAGTATCTAATAAGTTCCAATTGGTTTCACCAATAATTCCATTTTCATTTCCTACCCATCTAACATGCGGACCTATATCACTAAAAATAACCAGTTGTGATTGGTAGGATAAAGCACTATCCTTAAACCTAGTAAAATCATATTGTTGTTTCTTTCCATTAGGACCTTCTCCATTGGCACCATCCCACCAAAGTTCAAAAAACTTTCCATAGCCGGTTAACAATTCCTTCATGGTATTAATATATACTTCATTGTATTGAGGGGTTCCATAATCCGGATGATTGCGATCCCATGGTGAAATATACACACCCATTTCAATGCCTTGTTTTTTACAAGCTTCCGATAACATTTTTAACACATCTCCCTTGCCATCCATCCATTTACTTTCTCTTACGGTATGATTGCTAAACTTACTTGGCCATAAACAAAAACCATCATGGTGTTTCGCAGTAATAATAATGCCTTTCGCACCCGAAGCTTTTGCAATACTGGCCCATTGATTACAATCCATCGCAGTAGGATTAAACACATTCGGGTCCTCGCTGCCATGTCCCCATTCCAAGTCCGTAAATGTGTTGGGTCCAAAATGCATGAACAAATAAAATTCTTTATCATGCCATGCCAATTGTTCCTTGGTAGGTGTAGGACCAAATTTTTCTTGTGAAAAGCCGGGTAGGCTGAATAAAATCGTAATTAAAAGGAACGCAATATTTTTTTTCATGAGGTAGCGTATTGAAATGGCGTATCAGCAATTTTTATTTTACTTCTAAAGCACGTTTGTATAATTGAATGGTATTTTCAAGTCCTAAATATAAGGCATCAGACACGAGGGCATGTCCAATACTTACTTCTTCGATAGTAGAAATGTTAGCAATTAAATATTGTAAATTAAAACGGTCAAGGTCATGTCCAGCATTGATGCCCAATCCTAATTTAGTTGCTTCTGCAGCTGCACTTATATAAGGTGCGATGGCGTCTTCTTTTTTTCCTTGCGCAAATAATTTTGCATAAGACTCCGTATATAATTCAATACGATCTGTTCCCGTAGTTGCGGCAGCTTGTATCATTGCAATACTAGGGTCCACAAAAATAGAAACCCGCATACCCGCATTTTTAAATACGGCAATGATTTCTTTTAAATAATCCTGTTCTTGAATGGTATCCCAACCATGATCGGATGTAAGCTGGTTTAATACATCAGGTACCAATGTAACCTGGTGGGGCTTGGTGGCTAAAACTAAGTCCACAAATTTCTGCTCCTTGGGATTGCCCTCAATGTTGAACTCAGTAGTCACAATTTTAGTTAAATCATAAACATCTTGGTATCGAATATGTCTTTCGTCCGGACGGGGATGTACGGTAATGCCTTCTGCGCCAAAACGTTCACAATCCATAGCCACTTTTAGCAAATCGGGATTATTGCCACCACGGCTATTTCGGAGGGTGGCGATCTTATTTATGTTCACACTTAAACGAGTCATGAGCGAATTTAAGTTATTTTTGCATCTCAAATATACCCAAATGGCTTATTCTAATTTAGAAGCTTGTTTATTGGACTTGGAGCGTAATGGCCAATTATTACGCATCAAGGAGGAAGTGGATCCCCATTTGGAAATGGCAGCCATTCATTTACGCATTTTTGAACAAAAAGGACCTGCTATTTTATTTGAAAAAGTAAAAGGAAGTAAGTTTCGTGCGGCCTCTAATATTTTTGGAACCCTTGAGCGAAGCCATTTTATTTTTAGAAATACTTTAGATAGTGTAAAGCAATTAATTGATATTAAAATAGATCCAACCGCAGCTATTAAAAGTCCATTCAAAACATTGTCCGCTTTGTCAGCAGCTTTGAATGCATTACCCAAAAAAAATCCATTCTCTCAACCGGTTTTATTCGAAGAGATAAACATTAGCGATTTGCCTTTAATAAAACATTGGCCTATGGATGGAGGTGCTTTTGTTACCCTGCCTCAGGTGTATACCGAGGATGCAGATAAACCAGGTATTGCCAATTCCAACTTGGGAATGTACCGTATACAATTAGACGGGAATGATTATGCGTTGAATGAAGAAATTGGATTGCATTATCAATTGCATAGAGGTATTGGGGTGCATCAAACCAAAGCAAACAATAAAGGCCTTCCATTAAAAGTAAGTGTTTTTGTGGGTGGGCCTCCTGCGCATAGTGTGGCAGCAGTGATGCCACTTCCAGAAGGCATGAGTGAAATGAATTTTGCTGGCGTGTTGGCAGGAAAAAGGTTTAACTATACTTATGTGGATGGATATTGTGTGAGCACCGATGCGGATTTTGTAATTACGGGCGAGGTTTATCCGAATGAAAATAAACCCGAAGGTCCCTTTGGAGATCATTTAGGTTATTATAGTTTACAACATGATTTTCCTTTGATGAAAGTGCACAAAGTGTATGCAAGAAAAAATGCAATATGGGCTTTTACGGTGGTGGGAAGGCCTCCACAAGAGGATACCAGCTTTGGGCAACTCATACATTCCATGACGGGGGCAGCCGTATCCAATGAAATACCTGGTTTAAAAGCAGTGCACGCTGTGGATGCAGCGGGTGTTCACCCTTTATTACTTGCCATTGGTAGTGAAAGATACACGCCGTATTTACAAACCCAAAAGCCTGCCGAAATTTTAACCATTGCCAATCATATATTAGGAACTGGGCAATTGAGTTTAGCAAAATTTTTATGGATTACGGCCGAGGATAAAACGGCTAAGTTTAAATTAGATACGCATAAAGAGCAAGCTTTTTTTGCATACATGTTAGCGCGCATGGATTTTAGTAGAGACCTTCATTTTTATACCAATACGACCATTGACACTTTAGACTATTCTGGGGAAAATTTAAACAGCGGCTCTAAATTGGTGTTGGCTGCATATGGAGAAGTAAAAAGAATATTGGCAGCGATTGTTCCAGATTCAATACAAAATTTAAATGCCGATGCGCATTTAATTATGCCGGGTGTGATTGCTTTGAATGCTGCTAAAATGAATATTGTTCTATTACAAACCATGTTCAATGGACTAGGCAAGGAGTTATTAGAAAATGAGGGCGTTGCTATGTTAATTTTAACAGAGGATCCTGCTTGGATGGCAACTGATATGCAAAACTTTTTGTGGGCTGGTTTTACAAGAGCCAATCCTTCCCATGACATAGACGGAATAGATGCTTTTGTTGAAAACAAACATTGGGGTTGCAAGGGCCCATTGATTATAGATGCGACTATTAAAAAACATCATGCGCCAGCGGTTGTAAAAGACGCAGCAGTGGAAAAAAGAGTAGATGTTATTTTAGCAAAATATGGTTATTAATAAATTCACAATTGGTAGTCGATAAATCTTTAACTAACATTCTATCCAAGTGTGATCCGCTAATAATTTTACTGTTGCAATAAATTGTGCAAAAGGGCCAGAGCCGCCTCCCCATTCTGAAGGGGCAACGAGTGAAAGTACATGAGAGCCGTCGGATTTTTCATACACATGATACACCTGACCTATTTGTGGTTTAAAAGTAATTTTCGCTTCATAAATCATTAAGCTCAATTCTTTTCTTTTTCTAATTTCCTGTGCCTGCCTTGCCAATAGTTCAATCTGTTCCTTGATCTGATTTAATTGCATATTGGTTTGATCCTCCATAGCAGACAAAGCCTTGTGTTTAATCACGCCTTCTTTAGTTGGGCGAATGGCAACACTTCCTGCCGAAGAAGCATAGGGAAGTACACTTAATTGTTTATGATATATTTCTGTGTTTTTAAAAGCAGTGCCGTCTTGCTTGCTGCCATATTGGGTTACTTTTAAAAATCCGTTCGCCAATATTTCATGTACTACTTTTAAAGTCAAAAGTTCTTCTTTATAAAACTGCACGGTTAAGCAGGATGCATTGTTTATTTCTGCTGCCACCCCATCCGCTAAATCCTTGTTTTCAAAATCATGTAATTCACCATTCGGGTTTACTTGGTATTGTGCATAAAAAGCCTCGTTTTCTATGCTCACCCAATTATGGCTAAAGCTTAAAAAATGGCCCGCATGTACCGTTTCAATCTTATAATTGCCCGATTTGGGTACAATTTGGTATTCGAATTCGCACTTCTCGGGAAATAACTGCCAACTGGCTAAAAAATTATATGCTTGAACCATATTTATATAACAAAGTAGGCGATAAAAAGTTGACTAAAAATTAGTTTACTTGAACAAAATCCGGCCTACTTAAGAGGTTTGAATTGTATTTAAATTTAAGATCAGTGGTTAGGCTTATATTCCAAGGACTCAATTGCAAAGTGGTTCTTGGAAAGTAAAAGGCTTTAATTTCTACAGTGCCAAAAACAAGACTTTCATTTCTAATTCTGCTTCCCGCACCAACAGAAGAATAAATATCACCATTGGCAAAGGGCTCACCAACCGTCCTGATATAGGTAATATTTCCAAATACAAAAGGAGATTGTTTAAATCCGTAAAAAGTTCTTGCATTGTACCAGATGGATTCCCAGTTGGCACTTAATCGGGTGCCTCCTTTGATCCTTTCTTTACTTAATTGAGGGATTCCATAAATACTATTTATAAGCAGTGCGTCATTAAATTTATTTTTCAGTGTTTCTGCGAAACTCAAGTTAAATATACTTCTGTATTTGTATCCGCTCTCTAAATAGTGTAACCTGGATATCTTTTCTAAACTTACTAATAATTTAAAATCTACTAAATCTTTATTTGCATAACCACTTCCAGCATTAATTGATAAATGCCTGTAGCTTTCATTCCTTAATAATTTAAAAGACGCTAATGTTATACCTAAGTAGGGGAGCTTATCGTTTTCTCTCTGATAATCACCCGCTGTAATAGTCATTGATTCACCCGATGGCAAATCCTCGTTTCTCCCAAATCCATATAAATACTGTGTTCTTATGATTTGTTGTTTGAATAAGGTATATGAAAATAAATTAGCAATTACATTTTGGTAGTTTTTATCAATTTGGAGTAAATATTGATTGGGGCGATTTTTAAATTGGTTATCAATATACCGATACTGAATAAAATGCCTATAATTATCGTTGCTAAATGCCCATGGTTTATTGAATAATTGATAACCTATCCAGCCATCAAAATGAGCGCGTTCATATTTTAGATTTGCATTGTATAAAGAATCGCTCCATTTGCTTGGGAATACATTTTTATTTTCAGAACGACTCCATTCAAATCCTCCCGTCCACTTACTGATGGGGCTTAACAATGGAAGACTACCCTTAATATAAACATTTGATGCAGAAGTTTCAAAATTTGCATAGTTATTTTCAAGTGTATTGGCGCCAATATCAAGATCCATAAAACTTCCAAGTATATTTCTTGAAATATAATGAATACCCCATCCGGCTTTTTCTTTTCTATTAATATCAAAATTGTGAAATAGGCTTAGGGCATTCCCCATGTCTTTTATATTTTCCAAAGTAGCGCTCGCATCATATGCATTGACACTTTTAAATTGCAAACTACCGCCAATAGGAAAAACTCCTTTTGTAATTACATACATATCCACGCTATTGCTATCGTCAAGTAAAGGAAATGCAACAATTCTGGCGTCTTGTATATAGGGAAGATCTCTTAGCCACTTTTCATTATAGGCAATTACTAAAGGGTTCATGTATTCGTTCTCGTGAAAGAATAAATTTTTACGTATTGCATTTTCTTTGGTGAAATCAGTAGATCCATTTGACCTAAAATGACGATGTTCAATATGAATGGTATGAATGCGCTTTCCTTCTTGACTTGCAATGGAGGCAATAGACTTATTAATGGTAATACTCGTTGAGTCTATTAAGGGATTGGGCTTGCCTTTGAACAATCTAATAAAATTCATTAACAAGGAACTGTCTTTGGAGTTGACAATATTTTGTTCGAATCTTTTATTTTGAGCAAAAGAAGAAAAAGTAAATATTTGTAATAAGAGAAAAAAAAAGGCTCTTTTTAGCATTGCGCTAGCTTATAATATTTTTTTAGCCCGGCTTTTTAAAGATGCCATTGGTATATTTAAAAATTTACCAATTTGTTTTCCGTCTCTATAGGTAATTATTCTTACTGATAATACATCTTCGGGTAAAACAAATGGAGTAGTGTACAAATCACTATATTGATTAGGCATTTGATCGTCAATGGTATAATAAATGGAGAGTCCATCTACTTCGCCCTCCATTTTTACAATATATTCACCCTTGGTATTTAATTGAGTAGTCACAATGGGGTCATACATACTTCTCGCATAAATCACATCTGCAGCGTCTAACTTTTCAAATTGAGATTCCACTTTTTTAGCAAAGCTATTCCAGTTTTTCTTCTCAGCAGGAGACCAGCTGGTTTCTGCCACGGCCATGCCCCTAGGCCAAGTCATGTATTGTACTTTACGCATGGTTTGCAATTGTTCTGTCCATTGATTGGCTTGGTTACCTAAAATTAAGGAGGGGTCAATGCCAGCAGGAACAGGTTCAAAACCATAAGTGGTTTTCATTCTTAATCCTCTGTATACTTTTCCTTCTGCCGTTACTTCTCCTTGATAATAGTCAATATAATTATAATCATTAGGGGACATCACTACTTTATGTCCTTGTTTTGCAGCTTCTATGCCACCTTTTGTACCTTGCCAACTCATTACTACCGCATCTCCAGTTAAACCGCCTTGTAAAATTTCATCCCAGCCCATCATTTTCTTTCCTTTACTATTTATTATTTTTTGCATTCTTCTTACAAAATAACTTTGCACTTCCATCTGGTCTTTTAATCCTTCTTTTTTCATTAAGGCTTGTACATTCGGAGATTTTTCCCAATTGTTTTTTGCATTTTCATCACCGCCCATATGTATATATTCATAAGGGAATAGGGGCGCAATTTCCCCCATTATTTTATCCAAATATTCATATACTTTTTCATTAGAAGGGTCTAATGAATTATCGATCATCGCAGTAGGGTGTCCGTTCATTCCTTCCCAGTCCATAAACTCATCACCCGCATTTACTTGATAAGGATAATTGGGTGTAGTACTTAACTCGGGGTAGGCTGTATTCATGGCCATGCTATGGCCGGGTACATCAATTTCTGGAATCACTTCAATGAATTTTGATTTTGCATACGCCACTACTTCTTTAATATCTTCTTGGGTATAAAATCCACCATATGTTTTTGGTTCATTGATTGCAGGCGTCGTAATATTCATCCACTTGCCTTTTCGGTCAGCTCTCCAAGCACCCACACTCGTTAATTTAGGCAAAGATTTAATTTCAATTCTCCATCCTTGATCATCGGTTAAATGCCAATGAAAACGATTGTACTTATAGCGTGCCATATCATCAATAAAAACTTTTACATCGGCCTTGCTAAAAAAGTGTCGGCTTACATCTAACATCATGCCTCTCCATCCAAATCTTGGTTTGTCAATGATTGACACATAAGGTAATTGCCATTGTATATTATTTTGCATTTTATTTGCATAAATAGCCGCTGGTAAAATTTGCTGAACCGTTTGCCAACCATAAAACAAACCCGCATTGGTATTGGCGCTAATTAAAATTCCAGTTGCATTTACATTTAAGGTATATCCTTCATTTCCAATTACATCGTCTTTTATAATATCTAATGTGATAGATGGAGCATTCTTAGTAAAGGAAATAGTTTTCCCTGTTACAGTTTTTAATTGTTTTGCAATTTGATCGGCTACTTCGTTTGCACTTGAAGGTGCATCTATTGCAATGGATTTTGGAAACTGAAAAACACCTGTACCTTTCGCAACATGAAATGGTTCGGGAATAATGTTTAAATTTTGTGCGCTCAATTGATTAAGGCATCCGACAGTCACCACAAGCAGTAAGAATTTTCTAAGTTTCATATAGATTCGTTTAAATAAAGCCTAATTATTCATTAAGCTTTCTAAAGGTACTAAAAATAAAAAAGCCGCCCCGAAAATTCGGGACGGCCTAGGGGATATTTTGAACTAATTCTAGTACAAATTTTAAACTAGTATCTGTACATATCAGACTTAAATGGCCCAGCTTGTGGAATACCTAAGTATGCAGCTTGCTCTACCGTTAATTCGTCTAATTCAGCACCTACTTTTGCAAGGTGTAAACGTGCCACCTTCTCATCTAAATGTTTAGGCAATACATATACTTTGTTTTCGTAGCTTTTGCTATTGGTCCATAATTCAATTTGAGCCAAAGTTTGGTTGGAGAATGAATTACTCATTACAAAACTTGGGTGACCTGTTGCACAACCTAAGTTTACTAAACGACCTTCCGCTAATACAATTACATCCTTACCATCAATATTGTACAAATCAACCTGAGGCTTAATCGTATCTTTTGTATGACCATAGTTTTTATTTAACCAAGCCATATCAATTTCAATATCAAAGTGACCAATATTACAAACAATGGCTTTGTCCTTCATCGCTCTAAAATGCTTTTCGTTGATCAAGTCACGACATCCAGATGCAGTTACAATAATGTCTGCTTCTTTTACTGCGTCAATCATTTTTCTTACTTCAAATCCATCCATCGCCGCTTGTAAAGCACAAATTGGATCTATCTCTGTAACCATAACACGACAACCCGCACCACGTAATGAAGCAGCAGAACCTTTACCTACGTCACCGTAAGAACCTACTACAGCCACTTTACCAGCCATCATCACATCCGTTGCACGACGAATCGCATCTACCAATGATTCTTGACAACCATATTTATTATCGAATTTAGATTTTGTAACGGAGTCGTTTACGTTGATTGCAGGCATTGGTAAAGTACCTTTTGCCATACGCTCATATAAACGGTGTACACCTGTTGTAGTTTCTTCAGATAAACCTTTAATACCAGCAACAAATTGAGGGTATTGATCCAATACCATATTGGTTAAATCACCACCATCATCCAAGATCATATTTAAAGGACGGTCTTCACCACCAAAGAATAATGTTTGCTCAATACACCAATCACCTTCTTCAACGCTTTGGCCTTTCCAAGCAAAAACGCCAATACCTGCAGCAGCAATCGCAGCAGCAGCTTGGTCCTGTGTAGAGAATATGTTACAAGAGCTCCACTTTACTTCTGCTCCTAATGCAGTCAATGTTTCAATTAACACCGCAGTTTGAATGGTCATGTGTAAACAACCTGCAATACGCGCTCCTTTTAAAGGTTGGCTAGGTCCGTATTCGGCACGGATACTCATTAAACCTGGCATTTCTGCTTCCGCTAAACGAATCTCTTTACGACCCCAATCTGCTAGGGTAATGTCTGCTACCTTATACGGTAAGCTAAAATCAATGTTTTGTAAGCCCATAATAGTATTTATTTAAGGCACAAAGGTATATTGCTAGGAGATAATAATAAAATTTATCTAAAAAATAGTGAATTATGCTAAAAATTAGTAATTTTAGTTAATTAAATGCTGTTTCAAGATGAAAAATAAGATACAAATAGGGGAATCGGCTAGTACGCAAAATGCAAATTTGCTAGGGCTTCCCAATGCTTCCCAAAACTCGGTACCCTTGGACGAAAAAGATTTAATGATTTTGAGGTTATTGCAAGAGAATGCAAGAATGTCTGTGGCTAGTATCGCAGAGTCGGTTCAGTTAAGTACAACTCCGGTTCATGAGCGTATTAAGAGACTAGAAGCCACTGGTGTGATAAAACAATATGCCACATTGATAGACGGAACAAAATTACGCAAAGGCTTAATGGTTATTTGTTATGTATCCTTAAACCAGCACAGTAAAAAATCGGGGTCGCAGTTTATTAAATTAATCAATGAATTACCAGAAGTAATGGAATGTTATAGTATCTCGGGGGAGTTTGATTTTATGTTAAAGATTATCACAGAAGACATGAATAGCTATTACAATTTTCACGTGAACAAATTAAGTCAGGCCGAAAATATTGGCCAAGTGCAGAGTGTATTTATTATGGGGGTGGTGAAACAAACCCATGTAATGGTTTAATCATTTACGCTCACTAAATACGCAGTATAATTAATATCTTCGTTACATGTCATTCAATATTACCAAGAACATTAATAAGTTTTTCCCTAAGATGGGGTTGTTTTTAAGAAGCTTTCAGGATGCGAAGGATAAAACCATGCCTTCTATTCCAACGAAGTGGGGGTTTTCTTTAGCCGGGAATGTGGAAATGGCTGATGGTGTATTTGAACCCGAGGAGACTAGGGTAGTTTTAAGTTTATTAGACGAGGTAGCATTTTTTATTAATGTGGGGGCTAATATTGGTTATTACACCTGTCATGCACTTGCTAAAGGGAAGCGTGCCATTGCAGTGGAGCCTATGCAAAGAAATGTTTATTATTTATTAAAGAATATTAAAGCCAATGGTTGGGAAAAACAAGTGGAGGTTTTTCCAGTTGCAGTGGGGGATACTGCGGATGTGTTGGATATATGGGGCGGCGGAACAGGTGCTTCCTTAATT
>CAIOYQ010000031.1 GCA_903862505.1 uncultured Bacteroidota bacterium | reverse complement strand
TTTATTTAATTCAAATTGAAATGATTTGTCTTTTTTCCCGGTTGCCGTAATATTAAATAAGCTGGAGAAACCAGTTCTGACGTCAACCAAGGAATCCTGATTCCCATTATTGGGCTGTGCATACAAATGCGAACACGTAAATAAAATACTTAAAATAAAAGTATACTTAACAAGCGTTTCTGAATTACTATGAAATAACCCTTTCATAAAATATTATGATTTTGATTTCATCATTTCCTGAGAAAAATGAAGCAATTGAATTTCATTAAATGCCGCACTCATTACCTGTAATCCAAAAGGCATTCCATTGCTATGTTTAAATAGCGGAATAGAGATAGCAGGTATACCCACCAAATTCGCATACACGGTATAAATATCTGCCAAAAACATTTCAGTGGCAGAGTGATTGTTTGCTCCTAATTTAAATGCAGGACTTGGCACCGTTGGTGAAACGAGTATATCATATTTTGAAAACAAGTCAATGTTTAAGTCCACCAACTTTTGACGAACCTGTTGCGCCTTGGTAAAATAGGCATCAAAATAACCTGCACTTAAAACAAAAGTTCCCAATAAAATTCTTCTCTGCACTTCCGTACCAAAACCTTCGGAACGTGATTTTTTATATAAGTCATTTAAATCCTCCACTTTGTCAGCTGTTCTATGGCCAAATTTAATACCGTCAAAGCGAGATAAATTACTAGAAGCCTCTGCAGTAGTTAATACATAATATGTAGGTACCAAATAAGAAAGTAAATTAAAATCAATGGCATCTACGGTATACCCTCTGGCAACCAATGCCTCCAAATAATTCTCGGTTTGTTTTTTAATTTCCGGATCCAATCCCGGATGGGATAAAGTCTCTTTAAAATACGCCACTTTTTTAGGCGCTTGAAACGCACCTGTATTTGCGGCAAGCAAATTGGAATAAGCGGGCACTTCTTTTGAAGAAACAGTACTATCAAAATCATCGGTACCTCCAATCACTTCTAAAACCAATGCTGCGTCTTGAACGTTATGTGAGAAGATCCCTATTTGATCAAAAGAGGAAGCGTAAGCAATAAGTCCATATCTTGAAATGCGACCATAACTTGGTTTTAATCCAACGACCCCGCAAAAATCTGCAGGCTGACGAACTGAACCGCCTGTATCTGAGCCCAAACTTACCATACATAGATTGGCCTGAATAGCCACCGCCGAACCCCCCGAAGAACCGCCTGGAACACGCGTAGGGTCCAATGCATTCTTAACGGGGCCGTAAGCTGAATTTTCATTACTACTTCCCATCGCAAATTCATCACAGTTTTGTCTTCCTATGATAATGGCCCCTTCGTCTATTAAATGTTGGATTGCTGTAGCAGAATAAACGGCTGTGTAATTTTCTAAAATTTTTGAAGCAGCACTTACTTGATGTTCATTGTAGCAAAGCACGTCTTTGATACCTACTACTACACCATGAAGTTTACCCAATGGTTTTTCGTTAGCGCGCATTGCATCCAATTGATGGGCGCGTAATTTTGCCTCCTCCGAAAAAACTTCTAAAAAAGAATTTAAGTGTTGATGCTGATTGATTTGATTTAAATAAAAATCAACCGCTTGTATACAAGAAGTCTGACCAGCTATTAATGCAGCATGGTAGTCTTTGATTGTATTAAAACGAAACAAAGGCTTAAGGTGTTAAATGATAAATAATAGAAAAGAATAAAAAAAAGCGCACTAATTATTTAGCGTCTTTTTCGCTTACGCCATCTTCTAATTCTTTTTTCACATTATTTTTTGCATCGTTAAACTCACGGATACCCTTACCTAATCCTTTCATGAATTCAGGGATTTTTCTTCCGCCAAACATTACTAAAACGACTACACCAATAATTAATAATTCTTGAAATCCTAAGTTGCCCATAATGTTAAATTTAGAATATTAAAGGTAAGGTAAATCTAAAACAGAAACTCCTTTTTTTATTGAATTAAGGGAATTATAGGTTAAAAAAAAGCGGATCCCGATAGTTTCGGAATCCGTTGTTATACATTGAGTAAGAAAGGGTTACCCTTCTAATACTAGAATCTTTTTTCCTTAATACGAGCACTCTTACCACTACGCTCACGTAAGTAGTACAATTTAGCACGACGTACTTTACCTGACTTATTTAACACGATACCATCGATGTTTGGAGATAAGATAGGGAATAAACGCTCTACACCTACACCATCAGAGATTTTACGAACAGTAAAAGAGGCAGTTGCTCCGGTTCCTTGTGTTTTGATTACATCACCACGGAAACTTTGGATACGCTCTTTACCACCCTCTACAATCTTGTAGTTTACGGTAATATTATCACCAGCTTTGAATGCTGGGTAGTCTTTTTTTGCTGTCAATTGCTCGTGTACGAACTTTACTGCTTCGCTCATAATTCTTGTTTTTTGCGGACGGCAAAGGTAGGGGTACCCATGCGATTATCCAAATTATTTCAACCAAATATTAAATTCCTGCCTTTTTAGGCCTTTTTATCCAAATATGCCTGCTATCTAGCAATGTTCACTGCTCTTTTTTCACGAATCACCGTCACCTTAATTTGACCAGGATAGGTCATTTCGGTTTGAATTTTTTGAGCGATTTCAAAGCTCAATTGGTCAGAAGACTGATCGGTTACCTTTTCTGCTTCCACAATCACCCTTAATTCACGACCAGCTTGGATGGCATAGGCTTTCTCTACCCCTTGGTAGTTCATGGCCAAGTTCTCTAAGTCCTTGATTCTCTGAATGTATTGTTGCATGATTTCTCTTCTCGCCCCTGGTCTCGCTCCGCTAATGGCGTCACAAGCTTGGATAATTGGAGAAATTACATATTCCATTTCCATTTCATCATGGTGGGCACCAATGGCATTTACGACCGCTGGATTTTCGCCGTATTTCTCAGCTAATTTAGCCCCTAATAATGCGTGGCTCAATTCCGTCTCCTCGTCTGGAACCTTGCCAATATCGTGCAGCAAACCTGCTCTCTTTGCCAACTTCGGATTCATCCCTAATTCAGCCGCCATGATGCCACATAAATTTGCAGTTTCACGTGAGTGCATTAATAAGTTTTGGCCATAAGAACTACGGAAACGCATTTTACCTACAATACGAATTAACTCTTTATGTAAACCATGAATACCTAATTCAATTACGGTACGCTCTCCTATTTCAGCAATTTGCTCTTCTAATTGACGACGTGTTTTTTCTACCACTTCCTCAATACGTGCTGGGTGAATACGACCATCTGCCACTAAACGTTGTAATGACAAACGTGCAATTTCACGACGCAATGGATCGAAAGAAGAAAGCAAGATGGCTTCTGGTGTATCGTCTACAATTAAATCTACTCCCGTAGCTGCTTCAATGGCACGAATGTTACGCCCTTCACGTCCAATGATTTGTCCTTTCATCTCATCTGATTCCAAGTTAAATACAGTCACTGTATTTTCAATTGCTACTTCGGCAGCAGTACGTTGGATAGATTGAATAATAATTTTACGTGCTTCCTTATTTGCTTTTTGCTTAGCGTCCTCAATAATGTCTTGTTGTAAAGCCAAAGCCTGCGTCTGCGCTTCATTCTTAAGGCTTTCAATTAATTGTTGCTTCGCATCTTCTGCACTTAAATTGGCAATTTTTTCTAAGCGACGAATATGTTCTTCTTGATGTTTTTCTAATTCGGTACGCTTCACATTTACCAAATCAATCTCCCGATTTAATTTTTCTTTAATTACATCGTTGTCCTTAATTTGTTTATCCAGCGCCGCTACTTTCGAATTGATATTCAATTCGTTTTGCTTAATCCGATTTTCTGCTTCCCCAATTTTTTTGTTACGTTCTAAAAGTTCACGATCGTGATCGGATTTTAATTGCACAAAGCGCTCCTTAGCTTCTAACTGTTTTTCTTTCTTTACAGTTTCAGCTCTTGACTCTGCTTCTTTTAAAATGCTAGCTGCTTGCGCTTCTGCATCTTCTACTTGTTTTTTGGTATTACGGGCAAATACCAATTTGCCTACTAGGAGTCCGCCCACTAATGAAGACGCCCCTATGATGATCAATAATATTGATTGGTCCATTGTTAAAATCTTGTTGTTTAAAAAAAATCATACTCCCCTTTTCTGTTTGAAAATATTATGATAATACGTTGATAATCATCTAAGCCGCTTCGTTTATATACTATACTGCAAGACGATCCATTACGATTAAATATAATTCGTCAAAGGTTCCGTTACGAAGATAAAGAATTAATGGAATGTTTTAAGGAAAATGGTTGAGGATCTGTCAATTAAGTCCCCAAAACCGCTTTTTCAATGCTAGCACTAAGGCTATCAATTTGATTTTGAAGGCTTTCTAGCTCATATAGGTTCTGCCCATTGGACTGCTGCTCGGTGGTAAACCATAAAAGTACCATTGAAATATAATCCTGACTATCCTTTCCGGCATATAAACTCTTGAATTCTACCATTTTCTGGTTAATCAGCGCAGCTGTTTTACGAACTGCCTCCTCATCCTTAGGCGCAATTCTAACCCTATAGGTCCGATCGGCAATAGTAATATTAACCGGGAGCATTTCGTTGGG
>CAIOYQ010000030.1 GCA_903862505.1 uncultured Bacteroidota bacterium | reverse complement strand
CAATTGTTCCCCGTCTTTAAAATCGGGACGATGGCTTTTAAATAATTTCACCAAGCCGGATGCTTTAATCTGATTAAAGGAATGAAATATCACACTGGCCATGCGCGCTTTGTGCCCTTCGTTAGGACCATATACATTAAAAAACTTTAAGCCTGTCCAAGCAATTGGAGTTGTGTTTTGTTGCAAAGTCCATATATCAAATTCATTCTTACTTACCCCGTATGGATTGAGTGGTTTTAATTGATCCAAAATAGTATGACTGTCCTCATAACCATGCTCACCAGCGCCATAGGTAGCTGCAGAGGAAGCATAGATCAATGGAATATTCTTTTTTGTTGCATAATTCCACATGGCTATTGAATACTCCACATTCAATTCGGCATGTATTGCGTAATTAAATTCGGTGGTATCTGTTCTTGCACCTAAATGAATAATGATGTCTATTTCAAATTCATCATTTGCTATTTGTGCTAAGAAAGCTTGTCGCTCTATTACTTTTGTATAAGTTTTACCTTCCCAGTTTTTTCTTTTTGCTTCTACCCCAAAATCATCCACTAATAATAAATTAGTAAAGCCCTGCTCATTTAAGTATTGAACAAATACCGAACCGATAAATCCGGCGGTACCTGTAACGACTATGGAGGGCTGTTTTGTCATGAGGGGAAACTTATTTAGCTAATTGTTTTTCAATGGCCGTATCATATTTATTTTTCCAATCTCCAATACTACCCCAGTTGTCCCCTTCTACATGTACATTTCCGTTGGTTACTTTGCCAATCATTGCAAATCCAATACCTGCAGCAGCTGCAGCTTTCTGAATGGCATCTGTCTGATTAGCAGTACAAGAAACCACTACCCTGCTTTGTCCTTCTCCCAACCAATAAGCGTCTTTACGAATACTCGTATCATGTGCTGTAACTTCAAATCCTTTATGAGTAGTAAATGCCGACTCTAATAAAGTGATTATTAATCCACCCTCACTAATATCGTGGGCACTTTTTATATTTCCAGCTTTAATTAATCCAGCAACCAATTGTTGCAAATCAAATTCTTCGTCTAAATTAAAATAAGGGGCTGGTGAAAATTCTACTCCTTTAATTTTATTCAAATATTCCGAAGATGCAATATCATTTTTTTGAGTACCTAATAATACAATGGCATCTCCTTCGTTTTTAAAATCTAAAGTCATTCTATTTTTCATATCCTCTACAATACCCACCATACCAATAGTTGGAGTTGGATACACTGGACCATCTGGATTTTGATTGTAGAAACTTACATTACCACCTGTTACAGGAGTATTAAATTTGCGACATGCAGCGCCCATCCCTTCCACCGATTTCACAAACTGATAATAAACTTCAGGATCATATGGATTTCCAAAGTTTAAACAGTTGGTTACTCCAATAGGTTCTCCACCACTACAAACAATATTTCTTGCTGCTTCTGCCACTGCAATCATAGCGCCCACTTCAGGATTCGCATACACATATTTACTGTTACAATCCACCGTCATGGCCAGTGCCTTACCCGTTCCTTTTGCAATAACAATTGAAGCATCACTAGGTGCATTCGTAGAAGTATTTGCCGCACCCACCATACTATCATATTGAGTATACACCCAACGCTTGGAAGCAATGTTTGGAATTTGCACCAATGCATCTACTGTGGCTTTTAAATCGCTTGTATCGGCAACCGTATTCATGTCAAATGCATTTACTTTTTCTAAATAAGCAGGAGCTTTGTATGCACGTGTGTAAACGGGCGCGCCGCCACCTAATACTAATTCATAAGCAGGCAAAGATGCCTCAAGCTCACCATGCATATAAAAATCAAGTAAACCATCCTCTGTTACTTCTCCAATATTAGAACAAGATAAATCCCACTTTTCAAACACGGCAAGTACTTGTGCTTCCTTCCCTTTCTCCACCACCATCAACATTCTTTCTTGGCTTTCACTTAATAATAATTCCCAAGCTTTCATATTTTGTTGACGCGTAGGTACTTTGTCTAAATCAATACGCATACCTACTCCCCCTTTTGCACTCATCTCGGCAGTAGAACAAATAATTCCAGCTGCACCCATATCCTGCATACCTACTACACCACCTGTTTCAATGACTTCCAAACAAGCTTCTAATAATTTCTTTTCTTGAAAAGGATCACCCACTTGAACTGCTGGTAATTCTTCCGCACTATCCGCTGTAATTTCTGCCGACGCAAAACTTGCACCACCAATTCCATCCTTACCCGTTGCACTTCCTACAAAAAATACAGGATTGCCTTTACCCAATGCAATGGCGCTTACTGTTTTACCCGCTTTCACAATCCCTACACTCATTGCATTTACTAATGGATTGGTATGATAACATTGTTCAAAATACAATTCACCGCCCACGGTAGGAACCCCAAAACAGTTTCCATAATGTCCAATACCGTGCACCACACCCGCTAATAAACGTTGTGTTTTTTTATCTTCTAATTTTCCAAAACGCAAACTATTTAAAGAAGCAATAGGTCTTGCACCCATCGTAAAAATATCTCTTTGAATTCCACCTACGCCAGTTGCTGCACCTTGAAAAGGCTCCAAAGCACTTGGGTGATTATGTGATTCAATTTTAAACACCACGCCATAATCATTTCCAATATCCATTAAACCGGCATTCTCTTCACCCGCAGCCACTAACATTCTACCTCCATCACGAGGCAATGTTTTTAACCACTTAATGGAATTTTTATAACTACAATGCTCGCTCCACATGCCACTAAAAGCACATAGCTCCGTAAAGTTGGGCGTTCGACCTAACTTTTGTTTTATTAACTCAAATTCTTCTGGTGTTAATCTTAATTGCTGGGCAGTTTTTACAGTGATATCCATGATTGGGTCTTATGCTTTAATAGATGGGTCAAAGTTACAAAAGGACGGACTTAACTAATAATGGATTTACCAACATTAAAAAAGGTTGGTGTTAGTAGTTTAAAAATGGATGTTTATGATAACCAATAAGTTGTAAAATAAATTCATATTTATTTTTAT
>CAIOYQ010000029.1 GCA_903862505.1 uncultured Bacteroidota bacterium | reverse complement strand
TTAATCAAACACCAACGGTACATTCAGTTTTAAACTAAAGTTGCGGCCCATATTAAATACACCCATACGGCCAGTGGCCATATTCTCGGCAGTGTACTTTAATCTACTTAAATGATTTTGATAGGCAACATCCGTAAGGTTTTGTGCAGTGAAGGCAATACTAAATAACTGCTTTCCTTTTTTGGTATACTGTGTTCCCAAACCAACATTTAATAAATGATATCCAGGTGTTTTAGTTTCTGTATTATACCCAGTAAATGGATCGTTCTGTGTGGCTACATTATCCAACTGTAAGGATAAATAAGAATTTTGTAATGAACTTTTACTGTTTTTAAATTCATACCTTAATTCAGAAATCCACCTTAGGGATGGGATATTTGGTAAATACTTGCTGCCATCAATTGCTTCTGCAAACCTTCCTTTCACATAGGAAAATGTATTTTCAATATGCAAGCCGTCAATAGGGTGCGGATGTATGTCTAAATTAAATTCAGCACCCATGAGGTTGGCATTTTGCTGTTTGTATGCAAATGCAAAAAACTCCTCACCATCTTCATTTACAATAATAGAATCCGACCCATTACCACCTAATAGTTTTTGATAAAAAATATAATCTGTTATCTGATTGTAAAACAAGCTACCTGCAAAAGATACATGCTCATCACTCCACTCGGCACCCAAATCCAATTGCAAACTTTTTTCAGATTTTAAATTGGTATTGCCATATTCATAACGGTTAGTGCCTTCATGTGCCCCATTACTGCCTAATTCAGATAAATTGGGTGCGCGATAGCCACGTGCGATATTTAATTTAAAAATTAAATCATCTCCCGCTTCATAAGTCATACCAAAAGAACCCGCCATAGCGCCGTAGTCCTTTTTAATAGATTCATTATTAACTAGGTCATTAAATTCTATCCCTTTTTTGTCGATACGTGCACCTCCACTCATGGTTAACTTACCGGCTCTTTTCTGTGTATAAAAAAACAAGCCCAGCTCAACCGATTTGTAAGCAGGTATTAATACTTCTACTCCCTTGTTTTTATTTTCTTGTTGCATTCCATTTACACCAATGGTATGTTTCCAATTATTTTTTTCAGGCAATAAATATTGGAATGAATAATTTAAAGTACCTAAGTCAAAGTATAAACTTTTCTCAGCAGGATCATCTATATTTCCAAACTCTTGTCTTTGATTGCGCTGATACGCGATATTGGCTTTTAATCTGCCTTCGCCCCATTTAATATTATTATCCAAAGTATACTTAGTATGAATAACATGTTGATATGGAATAGATGGAGTACTTGCATTAAAATCGGCACGAGTAGCAACTGGATCGAAATTAATTAAACCTGAATACTTAATTGCTGGAGAGGCAAAGATGTCAATGGTTGGTTTTATAAAACTTCCCTGGTCATTTCTTTCCCCTTCTATCATCCCTAATTTTTGATTAAACTGACTTACAAAAAAATGAGTGTAGCCCCAATCTTTTTCAACGCCAACATAACCCCCTCCATTTAACTCATTGAACTTGGAGTTGTATACATAGCCATCATATTTATTTTGATAATCCGACGCGCGTTTTGAAGATCCATTAATGCCCCACACAAATCCTTTTTTATTACCTGCTAAATCAAAATGGTATCCCTGTAATTTATTATTAGTTTGATAATTACTAAATACATTTCCTCTTATGGCGCCCTCTGCTACTGGCACATTG
>CAIOYQ010000028.1 GCA_903862505.1 uncultured Bacteroidota bacterium | reverse complement strand
ATGGCTCGCAATAGAAATCGTAGTAGAAGACATCGTCGTTCATCAAAAAACTTTGTAAACAAGACACTAGAAAACAGTGTTTCAGTGGTAAAAACAACCTCAAAAAGATATATGCCCAAGGTAAAGACTGGTTTAGAAAGTGTAGGCTCAAAGGTAGTTAGCACAACCGAAAAGAGTGTTCCATTTTTGCAACAGATGACACGCAAATTCTTTGGTATGTTTGGTTCAAAAACTAAAAAACACAGAAGACATTAAACAAATTACACTTCTTTTAAAACGGTGCCAGTAGTGGCCTTCACTTTTTTATATTTTTTATTGCTCTTGTGAATTTCATCATGACATTTTTGACAAAGATTAATTAAGTTGGCTGCGTTATTTTTATTGAAGGTTAAATCATTGTGTTTTATAATACCCTTATCATTTGCTTGATTTTGATAAATCAAATGATGAACATCAACTGCAAACTCAGTTTTGCATTTTTCACATAACCCTCCACTAACATGTTTGGCATTAAAATGAGAACTCTTATGTTCTAAAATGCTGGATGAATCAGGATGATATTTCATGCGGATATTATGTGCGTTTTCCAAGAAATCCTGAGGCAAAGAAAGCGACTTACATACTTCTAATCCATACATATTGTTGCCCGGACCATCTTTAAGTTTCCTATCATAAATGAGACAGTCGTTTTGTCTATCATAAATAACGCTCATATGTTTCATTCCTACTGTTTTTAAACTGGTTATTTCATCATAAGTAATAATTTCATGTAAATGTGTAGCAAATATAAAAGAGCATTCCAGTTTAGATAACGCTTGCACTCCGGCTACAAAAATACTAACAGCACTAATACTTTCTGTTCCGGAACATAGCTCGTCGCCTAAAACCAAACTGTTTTTATCGGCAAGGCGTAAAATAGTACGCAGTTCCGACATTTCCACGGCAAATGTGGATAGACCCTTGAAAATATTATCGTTGCCTAAAATGCGAGTAAAAATGCATTTATACGGTTTAAATTTATAGCTGGATCCAGGGACGTATAATCCGGCCTGAGCCATAATTACAGAAATGCCTAGGGCGCGTATTAGACTGGTTTTGCCGACGGCATTTGTACCGTACAAAAGAATACCGTCTAATGAATTGTCTTTATCTTTATCTTTATCTTTACCGATTGTTATATCATTCGCAACATAGAGTTCCGTTTGTTGGATTTTTTCAATTAAGCAGTGTCTCAAATTTGAAACTTGAACAAATGATTTACCGGTGTCGGTTTGTACGATTTCTGGTTTACAGTAATTATATTTTTCGGCAATAAAGGCCTTCGCATACACAATATCTACATATGTAATTAATTCACATACATTCATAATCTTGTCTTGTAAGTCTTGTAGATTTTTAACAATATTTAAATATACGGCGGAAACAGTGTCAATTAAATTCACTTTAATGGTACCGAGTGTTTTACAAAGCATTGTAATTTGAGAAGAAGAAATGGTCTTATTAGATGCAGATTGTTTGTTATATTCCAAATCTAATGAAACGGTTATTTTCGCTTCTTGTTTCGAATAACTGGAGTAATATTTTAATACAACCGATTTATTATTTTTTAAAGATTCTTCTAATAGTTTACATCTTCTGTCAGTGGCAATTAAGCTGAAATTGTTTTTTTCCGTTTCATGAATTTTAACGTATGTTTTAGAGTCTTCATCGTCACCTTCTACAATTGTTTTTTTAGTTTTTTTGGTGCTCGATTCATAAGCGGAAATAACAGAACTAAAATAAGAACGACAAGCTTCTAATTGGTCTTGCGAATCCATTAAAGTTTTGATTTTATTGTCCAAATTTGCGTCTACACCATCTTTAATAAAACTTTTTTCAATCTTTTGAATGTTATCAATATCTTTGAATTCATCTAAAATAAATACATCATTAAAAAATTGGATAATAGAGTCCATATCACCCAACAATGTATCAAACCCAGCAATTTTATTGATTAAATAACCGGATAAACGGGGGTCGTTACTAACATGTTCATATAACATTTTTCCTAGACAAATTCCGGAATATAATTGATATAAAGATTTAGGAGTGACTTTCTTCAACATAATTTGGCGTATAATTTTGGATATGTCTTTTATATGAATAAGTATAGGTTTGATTTTATTGTAGTCATTACTGGCTAAAACATTTTCAATAATATTATATTCATTTTGTAACAGTTTTTCGTCAGTAATTGGGTTTAAAAAATTATGGGTGAATTTTCTTTTTCCCATAGGTGTAATACAATCATTTAACATTTTGACAACGCATGAATATTTGCCCTTATAGTTATCGTCTTCAATAATATTAAGTTGTTTCAATGAATGATTCGCTAAAACTAATTTTTTGCTATTGTTTTCTAGTGTTGGTTCAGCGATCTTATGTATTAAATTAGGGTTGTGTTGATAAATAAAATCCAATAAATAGCAAAACGACTGACATGCATAAACATTTTCATTAAATAAGCCCATAAATGCAGTATCATCAGTAATCTTATAAAACTTATTCAAAATATGTGTTTGATAATTTTGTTTTT
>CAIOYQ010000027.1 GCA_903862505.1 uncultured Bacteroidota bacterium | reverse complement strand
TGTTTTTTCTGCGTTCTTTGCTTCGTCTAATGTTACCACTTCTACTGGCTCTGAGAATGAAGTTTGTGCTTTATTCCAACGTGCTAATTGCGTAGCGCTTAATACTGCTGGATAGTTTTGACATTGGCCTGTTGCCATTACAACGTGATCACCGGGAACGGTGATGGCTACTTTATAGTTACCAAATGTTAAAGCAAATTCGCCTCTTCCAGTAAACTGATGATGTTGCCATCCTTGGAAATCGGAGTATACGCATAAACGAGGATACCACTGTGCCATGGTAAATAAATAGTTCCCATCTTCTGGGAAAAACTCATACCCACCACGACCAGCTACTGTCATACGATCGGTGATTTTATAATTCCATTCAATTTTAAAAGCAAATTTTTGACCTGGCTTTAATGCTGTTGGTAATTCAATACGCATCATTGTTTTGTTCACAGTGTATTTTAAGTTAGCACCTAATGCATCTGTTACTTTTGTGATATTATCTCCTAAGCCATTATCTTTTGATTCTTCTGCTAATTTATCTATTGCAGATGGCGACATCCCTCTTCCAAGACCACTCGCATCTTGATAACCTGCATTTTTAGTAGAACTATGTTCATTCTCATCCAACTGTAACCATAAATAGGTTAAAACGTCGGGAGAATTGTTAAAGTAAGTAACCGTCTCCGCACCTGTTAATAATAAATTCTTTTCATCCAAGGTTGCTTTAATATCATAATCGGCACGTTGTTGCCAATACTTAGGACCTGGCGCTCCACTCGCCGTTCGATATTCGTTGGGCGTAGGTAAAATGGTTCCTAATTGCTCAAACTTATTTCCATGATTGGAACTTGGGTTGTTGCGAATGTCTTGTGCAATCAATACTGAGCATGTACTCAATAAAAGAAAAGAAAGTGTAAATAGTTGCTTCATTTGTGATTTTTTTCTATTTAATAATCGGTAGAATTCTATCCAAAACCATATTCAAGGCAAGAGCGATGGCTAAACCAGATCCTATCTGTAAATAAAGCACTCTTTTGACTTTAATAAGGGATACGAATATAAATGAAATAATTAGTATTCCACCTACTATCAGGAGCTGGCCAAGCTCTAATCCTATATTAAAAGTGAAGAGCGGTCCTAGAATAGATTCTTCCATACCCAATAGGCTTTTTAGATAGGCGCTAAAGCCTAATCCATGGATAAGCCCAAAAAACAAAGCAAGGAAGTAAATGAGGGGGTATTTTGACTTAAAATGAAAGCTTTTTACCCAAAAATTAGAAATCGCTGTCAACAAAATGGTGATGGGAATGAGCAATTCTATTATTGCTGACGGAAAATCAAGCCAATTGAGTGTGCTAAGGGCCAAAGTAACAGAATGCCCAATGGTAAAGGCCGTAATCAAGACTAGCAGCTTTTTCCAATCAGACCATTGGTATCTAAGGGTTAAAACCAATACAAAAAGGATATGGTCCCATGCACCCCAACTGATAATATGCTTAAACCCTAAATGAAGATATATACCTAAGTCACTCATAAATGAAATTTATTCTTAAAATAATTTAGGACATTTGTACAAGACAAATATAAACAATATGACTTGGATCGGATACAAACCATTTGCCACTTTTTTAATTGCCCTATTACATCCTTTCTATGTATCTGTCATTGATATGAATCATAATAGCAAGGACGCTACAATAGAAATTAGTGTGCGCACTTTTACGGCCGACCTTGAGAATAGATTGGAAAAAGAATATAATGTAAAACTGGACTTAGCAGACCCCAAACAAAAAGCAAAAGCAGAACAATATATTAATTTATACGTGCAAAAAAGACTAGCCTTAACAGCCAATGGCAGTAAAGGTAAAATGGAATATATTGGATTTGAAATTCAAAAAGAAAGTACCTGGAGCTATTTTGAAATCAAAAACGTTAGTCAATTAAAACAGCTGGATGTTTTTTGTGAAATTCTCTTTGGGATTGACGCTTCGCAAATAAATATTTTGCACGCAAAAACAAATGGGCAAACCAAAAGCTATGAATTGCCTGCTCCGAAAAATAAAACCAGTTTTACTTTTTAAGTTCAATCACTTCAAAAACAGTCGTTTCTTTTAATCTGGTCTTAGGGTTTAAGAAAGGCAAACTCAACATGGTCACATGGAATCGATTAGACACGTATTTTTCTATGCTATGTGGGAACTGTATTCTTAACGCGCTGTCATTTTTAAAATCGGTGATCACCCAACTCCCTGCTGTTAATTGCAAACTATCCTTGGTATTAGCAAATACATGTTGCCCATAAAAATGAAAGGCATTACTATTGGGGATTTTATACAATACCAGCTTATCCTTATTCCAACCTTTCTCATCTGCTACGCGTGCCAACTCATTACCCCATTGGAACTTTAATAAATTCGGATAAAAATGAGTATTCATAAAGGTATTCACCCCTAAGATTAATACCACCGCCATATAAAACCATTTTTGACCGATGGCTTGCTTTGAAAAAATTATGTAAATGATTAAGCCTAAAGCGATGCTGCCTAGTATTAAGCCCATCCAATGTATCCTGCCAAAAGGAATAAAGGCAATGAGGGCAGCAGCAATAATAAGGATTGTAAATAGGAATAAATGAAATCCAAATAACCCTTTCATAAACTTACTTGCTGTTTTGTTGTGCCAAATGAATTGCTCCCAATGACTTGCTGTTAAAATGGCTGCCAAAGGGAAAACTACAAATATATAATGGGGCAACTGTGCTTGACTGCGGGACAAAACGAAGTAGGTTAAAATAAATCCGAAAAAACTAATTCTTTCTGAATGTGGCTTAAAGAATCCTTCTGAAACCATTGAATACCCTTTTGCGAACAAAGCCCATAAAAAAACAAAAATCCAAGGCAGAAAACTCCAAAACATATTCTCCAATAAAAAAGTAAAATACCCCATCTCCTTATAAAAGTTTTCACCAGTATACCTTCCAAAACTTTGGGTCCAATAATAAAATTCCAATCCGGATTGAATAGGTCTTTCATTTATTAATTTACCAGGTTGTAAGTCATATTGTTGATACAATCCCCAACTCATAGGAAACAATAAAATGGCTAAAAATAAAATGCCTGGAATATAAATTGGATGATAAAATAATTTCCATTGTTTATTACTTATCCAATGTGGCGCCAAAGCCAAGACCGGAACCACCAATGCAATTGGTCCCTTGGTCATCATACCTCCTGCAATTGCTACAATTGACATAAAAAAATAAGGACTAGCCCCCTTTTGTTGATGCCTAAGCGTATCAGACCATTTGGCTAATAAATAGACGCTCAACATAACCCACCCCACTAGCATCGTGTCCGTTCTTACGTCATGTGCCATTAAGAAAAAGGCTTGCGAACTGGCCAAAATGATGGTTGCCAATCTAGCAACTTGTGTGCTATAAAATAACTGTGCAAATTTAAAGGTCGAATATAATGCAACGCCTAAAAACAATAAGGAAGGAATACGATACGCCCAATCATGGACTCCAAATATTTTCATGGAAACTGCCGATAACCAAAATAACATAGGTGGTTTATCCAAATAGTCCTTTCCCAAATCAAACACTTGTAAAAAACTGTTGCGTGCTAACATCTCTCTGCTAATGGATGCATACTGGGCAGCATCTATGTCCATTAATGGAATCATAAAAACGCCCGCAAGATAAACACCTATACATGCAAGTAACAATAGGACAAAAGTGTTTTTACTCATTATTTTGAATTAGGTGTAAAGTTTTGATTACAAATTAGAGAATGACTTTTGTTGCCAATACAAAAATAATTTACCGTTAAAATAGCCTACTAAAATACCAATACATGCCCCACCAAAAATATCTAATGGATAATGCACACCTACATATACCTGCGCATAAGCAATGATGGCCGCCCATGCTAAAAACAGATACCGATAGTTTTTAAAGAGTGGTTGCAGTGTCATTACGATGAAAACAGCAATGCCAAAATGATTGGCTGCATGTGAGGAAGTAAAGCTAAACCCGCCCGAACAATGCGCTAATAATAATCTGGATTGATTTATAAATTCAGGATCGGCACAAGGTCTTAATCTTTGAAAAAAAGGCTTAAAAATACTACTACTTATTTGATCGGTTAATCCCACATTCAATGCAACCAGCACAATCCATCTCCAAGCATTTCGCTTCCATTTATAAATGATAAAACCCAGTAACCCAATATATAGAGGAATCCAATTGTTGGAGGTTCTCACCCAAGGCATGATGGCGTCCAATGAGGCAGCTGTCCATTTCCCATTCATCATAGAAAATAAAGCCCTGTCTTTTGCCAATAAGCCTTCCCAAAAATCTTGCATCATATTATAAAGATACCAAGAAGTGTAAAAATTTAAAGTAAATTTGTAAATCCTTTTAAACAAAGTAAAAACAAGTAGCATGTCTCTTATAAAAAGCATCTCAGGATTTAGAGGAACCATTGGCGGTAAACCCAATGATAACCTAACTCCTATTGATATTGTAAAATTTGCCTCAGCCTATGGCAGCTGGTTAAAAAATAAAGCGCCTGGACCCAAAAAAGTGGTAGTGGGAAGAGACGGCCGAATGAGTGGTGAAATGGTAGAGGCTTTAGTAGAACAATGCTTATTAGCGTTGGGAATTGATGTAATACATTTAGGTTTAAGTACCACGCCCACCGTTGAAATGGCCGTGGTTTTTGAAAAAGCGGATGGTGGTATCATTTTGACAGCAAGTCATAATCCAAAGCAATGGAATGCCTTAAAGTTGTTAAATGAAAAAGGGGAATTTGTAAGTGCCGAGGAAGGCAAAACGGTTCTAAACTTAGCGGCGAATGAAGATTTTAATTATGTAGCTGTAGATGAGATGGGTAAAATGATTGCAAATGAAGATAGCCTTACAAAACATATTGAAGCCATTGTTTCCTATCCTTTAGTTGACATACAAGCAATTAAAGCGGCAAACTTCTCTGTCGTAGTAGACGCAATAAATAGTAGCGGTGCTTTTTCGGTACCTGCTTTATTAAATGCAATTGGGGTATCTAATATTGAAGTGTTAAACGCGGAGATGACTGGAAATTTTGCGCACAACCCCGAACCCTTAAAAGAAAATCTTACAGACTTATGCAATACCGTGGTAAAAGAAAAAGCGCATTTAGGTATTGCAGTTGATCCGGATGTGGACCGTTTGTGTTTTATTAGTGAGGATGGAGAATTGTTTGGTGAAGAATATACATTAGTGGCCATAGCAGATTATATTTTACAGCATAAAAAAGGGGCCACCGTAAGTAACCTGTCTTCTACGAGAGCTTTAAGAGATATCACCGAAAAGCATGGCTGTACTTATTTTGCAAGTGCAGTTGGTGAAGTGAATGTAGTGACGATGATGAAAAATGAAAAGGCCGTTATTGGCGGGGAAGGAAATGGAGGTATTATTGTTCCCGATTTACATTATGGAAGAGATGCCTTAATTGGGATTGCCTTATTCTTGACCCATTTGGCAAAAACAAAAATGAGCAGTTCCGCATTAAGAGCAAGTTATCCTGCTTATTTTATGAGCAAGAAAAAACTAGATGTAGATGGCAATATATCCTTGGACAAAATATTCACAACTTTGGAAGCGAAATTTGGACAATACCCTATTAATAAAGTAGATGGATTTAAGATTGATTTCGAAAGTGCCTGGGTCCATTTAAGATCTAGCAATACCGAGCCCATTATTCGCATTTATACCGAAGCACCATCACAAATGGAGGCAGACAAACTTGCAGATGAGATCATTGCTATTATTGGCACAATTCAGTAATTTAGCGATTATGGAAAGAATCTACTTTGACAATGCAGCCACCACTTCCCTGGATCCGGAAGTGCTAGAAGCAATGATGCCCTATTTTACGGATAAATTTGGTAACCCCTCTTCCATATATAGCTATGGTAGAGAATCCAGAATGGCTATTGAGCAAGCACGTAAATCGGTAGCAAAAATTTTAGGTGCTAAGCCTTCAGAGATTTTTTTTACCAGCGGGGGTACAGAAAGCAGCAATACCGCTTTACACGCAGCTATATTTGATTTAGGCTGTAAACATATTATTAGTTCCCCTATCGAACACCATGCCACTTTACACACCGTATCGCATTTGGCAAAAACAGCGGGTGTTTCCCTTAGTTATGTAAATATTTTACCCAACGGACATATTGACTTAATTCATTTACAAAACCTACTTGAAAGCAATACAGATAAAACCATTGTAACCATCATGCACGCCAATAATGAAATTGGAAATATGATTGACCTACAAAAAGTGGGTGAAATTTGTAAAATACACAATGCTTATTTCCATAGTGATACGGTTCAAACAGTGGGGCATTTTTCTTTCAATTTAAAAGAAACCCCAATTGACTTTATCACAGGCGCTGGACATAAATTTCATGGACCTAAAGGAATAGGCATCCTCTACATTAATGAAAATGTAAAGATTAACCCCTATTTGCATGGCGGGGCGCAGGAGCGCAATATGCGCGCTGGCACCGAAAACGTATATGGAATTGTTGGATTTGCAAAAGCTTTAGAAATAGCCACTGAACAACATGAAAAAGACAGTACTTATATCAATGGATTACGCAGGTATATGCATGAACAGTTGCTTGCACAAATCCCTGAGGTAAGTTTTAATGGAGATACCTTTGGCGATAGTTTATATACTTTATTGAGCGTAAACTTCCCTAAAAATGAAAAGTCAGAAATGATGTTATTTAATTTAGACATTCATCATATTTGCGCTAGCGGTGGAAGTGCTTGTTCAAGTGGAGCGCAACAAGGATCTCATGTAATAAATGCCTTAAACAAAGGTGAAGATATTGCTACCATTCGTTTCTCCTTTTGCAAACACAATACCAAAGCTGAAATTGATCAGGTGATTGCTACCTTAAAAGAATTATTATAATTATTGATACCCCTAATAAAAGAAGGCCTTGCGTTTGCAAGGCCTTCTTTTATTAAATCATCAAAATGACATTTCTATTTTATTTAACACCCGCATCAGCAGCCATTTTCTGTAGTCTATTTTTGACATCTATTGCAGTAGCAGCATCCTGCAATAAAGACATCTGCTCAGGATAATCTTTTTCGTAATCTTCTTGTGAAAAAATGGTTGGCTTTTGATTAAAAGCAGCTTCCACAATTTCAATAAACTTATTGTCGCTCATTTTTGGACCTAGCGAATTGTAATAACTTAATTGTTGATTAACATCTGTTGAAATTGACTTGGCAATCTTTTTTGCCAACTCAAAATCGCCTGCGGCATAACATGCCCTTAATACTTCGGATGCAATTCTATTATCCTGATTGCCTCCTCTATTGGAAGTCATCCCATAAGGAAAGCTCTTCTCATTCGTTTCACTATCTAATTTTCTTAATAGTTTTTTTGCTTTGTCTTGTTTCCCTTCTACAATTAAAGAAAAAGCAACCTGTGCTACAGCCATTCTTAATGAATTTAAATGGCGTCGATTCTCCTCATCAAAATATACATTTGGGTTCTTTGCATTTCCAAATGCGAACTTGGTCATCATCGTATTATAAGCAGCTTCTGTGTTTACTGGATTCTCAACTTTAAATGGCACAAGCTCATATGCCATTCCACGTAAACGAACATATTTATCTAAGCCTAATTCTGTTAATTCCTGAGGGGAAGTAAAGCAGATAGGTCTCTTAAATTGAGAAGTGGCAATAATCGCATACATCGCTAATTCATTCTTTACAATATAATTTCTCTGAGGATTTAAATCAATAAGTAACTCGTCTGCGATACTGTCTGTTGACTTAGCAATCCCAGCAGCAATGGCATTGGCTTTATTTACCGGCACTTTAAATTTGTGCGTGGAAAATATATTCATAGGGCCACCTTCTGTTGGTCTCGAATACTTTCCTGTTTGATCGCCTACCACATATCTTAATACAGAATCCAAGTTTTGATAATTTTTTTCTGCATTGTTATTTAATGGAGAATACAATACATAATTTAACTTATTACCAGCAACCTGCTCTTCACTAAAGATGACATCAAATTTTTCACTATTGTTTACTTTGTATCTAAGTTCTCGCATATACCAGTCGGAACCCAATAAGCTATTTACCACAACGCGCACGTCGGGGCGTATCCCTTCCACTTCCTGCGCATACCATAATGGATAAGTATCATTATCTCCAAAAGAAAATAAAATAGCATTAGGCGGACAGCTTTCAAGATAATTCCTTGCCATGTCCAAAGGCAAAGTTTTATTGCTACGGTCATGGTCATCCCATTCTTGTTGCGCCATCAAAGCAGGTACACCCAAACACAATAAAGAAACTGATATAGCAGCCACACGTGGATTCATGAAATTTCTACCCCAAGCAATGATTTGCAACACCCCCAACCCAATCCAAATAGCAAATGCATAAAAGGAACCTACATAAGCATAATCACGTTCACGAGGCTGTAAACTTTGTTGATTTAAATATAATACAATAGCAAATCCCGTAAAGAAAAATAGGAGTGCTGTTACTAAAAAATCTTTTTTAGTTTTTGTTAATTGATAGATAAAGCCCATAATACCCAAAATCAAAGGCAGCATAAATAATTTATTGTTGGCCTTATTATTTTTTTGTATAGAATCTGGCATTTTGGACTGATCTCCTAAAATTAAATTGTCTATAAATGAAATACCAGTTATAAAATTACCGTCTCTTGAATTACCAAATCCTTGTAAGTCATTTTGTTTGCCCGCGAAATTCCAAAGGAAGTATCGCATATACATAAAAGTAAATTGATAATAGGCGAAATAGCGAAGATTATTTCTAAAAGTCACATCCTCCCCTTCTTTTACGCCGCCGAATGACTTAAATGTTTCCAATTGACCTCTGTCATTTTCTCCATCCCACATTCTAGGAAATAAATGTGAAGAAGGTGCAGAAGACCAATCTCTTTTAAAATTTTTCCCAGTAAACTCATAATTATTTGGCGTCTTTACATATTGATCAGATCCTTCTACCGTCTCCACTTGATCCACAAAATCGGGTCCATATAAAATTGGCCAATCTCCGTATTGCTCTCTACCTAAATATCCAACCAAGGTAACCGGATTGTCCACATTATACATATCCACAGAAGGATCTGCATTAGAACGAATCATGGTGGTTACATAACTAGTATAGCCTAGTAAGAAAAATATGGTAGACCAAGCACCTAATTTTAGAAAGTAAAATCCTTTTTTATTCGCATAATGAATAGCAAAAGCTAACACAGCAGCTACTAATACAAAAAAAGTGATAAAGCCACTAAAGAAAGGGAGTTTAAACTCATTCACAAACATAACATCAAAAGCTCCAGCCCACTTTACAGTATATTGAATTAGGAACACTTGAATAAATCCGGTGATCACTACACCAATCATAAATGCAATAAATGCACCCCAAAAATTTGCTTTATAATTACGGAAATAATACACCATCACAATTGCTGGAATGGTTAATATATTTAATAAGTGGACCCCAATAGAAATTCCCATTAAATAAAATATGAAAATAATCCACTTGTCTGCACCCGGCTGATTGGCTTTATGTTCCCACTTTAAAATAGCCCAAAAAACCAATGCGGTAAAGAATGAACTTAACGCATATACCTCTCCTTCCACTGCGCTGTACCAAAATGAATCAGAAAAAGTATAGGCCAATGCACCAACAATACCTGCACCCATAATAGAAATAATTTGCGCATTGCTTAAACCCTCCGTTCCTTTTTGCACGATTCTTTTTGCAAAATGGGTAATGGTCCAAAACAAGAACATAATGGTGAACCCACTTGCTAAAGCACTCATAATATTTACGGCCTTTGCGGCTGTAAGCGGATTGTCTCCAAATAATATAATGAATATACGACCCAAAAGCACAAACATCGGTGCGCCTGGCGGATGTGGAATTTGTAACTTATAAGCACTACTAATAAACTCACCACAATCCCAAAAACTTCCAGTGGCTTCTGTGGTCATAACGTAAACGGTGCAAGCAATGAGGGTAACCATCCACCCTGTCCAATTATTCACTTTTTTAAAGTCCATTTTGACAATTTTAGTAGTTGCAAACTTAACTTAATCTTGTCAAAAAGGGAAATTAAGGCCTATATTATGATTATTTTAAGATTTCCGGGTTCCCTTTAGGTTTTTTATCTTTGCAACCCATGAGCAATTCACGTTCCGTCGCATTTCATACCTTAGGCTGTAAGCTTAATTTTTCAGAGACTTCTACCCTTTCCAGACAATTGGAACAGGAAGGCTTTGAAAAAAAAGCGTTTACGGACAAAGCGGACGTGTATGTGATTAATACCTGTTCGGTGACCGAAAATGCCGACAAAGAGTGTAGACAATTGGTGAGGCGTATTCAAAGGCAGGCACCTGAAAGTTTTGTGGTGATTACCGGTTGCTATGCGCAGTTAAAACCCACAGAAATTGCAAGTATCCCAGGAGTAGATTTGGTATTAGGTGCTGCGGAAAAATTTAATCTTGTGCATCATTTGTCCACTTTAACAAAGGGGCAGGATACGAAAATTTGTAGTTGCGATATTGAAGAAGTATCTGGATTCAATGCTTCTTTTTCTGTAAATGATCGCACACGGACTTTTTTAAAGGTACAGGATGGATGTGATTATAGTTGTACATTTTGCACCATTCCAATGGCGCGTGGCAAGAGCAGAAGTGATCGTATTGAAAATGTAGTGAAACAAGCACAAGCCTTGGCAGAGAATGGAGTAAAAGAAATAGTATTAACAGGAATTAATTTAGGTGATTTTGGAAAAGGCGGCGATGGCGGCAAAAAGCACGATGAAGATTTTTTTGAACTAGTGAAAGCATTGGATCAGGAAACAAAAATTCCTCGATATCGCATTTCTTCCATTGAGCCTAACTTACTAACCAATGAAATTATAGAGTGGGTTGCGAAAAGCAAAAGCTTTATGCCTCATTTTCATATCCCTTTGCAAAGTGGTTCAGATACGGTGCTTAAATTAATGCAAAGAAGATACAATAGTAACTTATATGCCGAAAGAATTACGGCCATTAAATCCGTTATGCCGCATGCCTGTATTGGGGTGGATGTAATTGTAGGCTCCCCTGGTGAAACAGAAGCCTATTTTAAAGAAAGTTTTGATTTTATCCATTCCTTAGACATCTCTTATTTGCACGTTTTTACTTATTCGGAACGTGCCATGACCAAGGCACTGGAGATAAAGCCAGTGGTACCCATTTCTGTAAGGAACGAAAGAAATAAATTACTGCGCAACCTGTCTTACCAAAAACAACAATATTTTAATGCACAACATCTGGGCGCTACTCGACCTGTTCTTTTTGAATCGATCAAACAAAAAGATCCAAATGACATTCCCATGTTAGAAGGCTATAGCGATAATTACATTAAAATTGTCACCCCCTTTAGACCTGAATGGAGCAATCAAATTGTTAACTGGGAAATTAAATAGTGCGTATAAAAGCTAGATTTTAAATAGGAGAAACCTCGTGTGGCTTAAACTCCACAATCATTACTAAATTGAGGCTTTCTAGTCTAACAAAAACATTGTGTTTGCTTGACTTAATTACCTCCCCTCTTCTATTCATAAATAATCCCTGATTAACGGCCACTTTTGTTTGTGCTGGTAAATTAGTTAAGTCAATAATTTCAATAGAAGTGTTTGGTGTTGCTAAGCCTAAATATTTTTTTATTTCATTTATTTCAACATCGCGGATGATGGCTGGTTTTTTTTCAAAATACAAAAAGTTAACTACCCCAATAGTAGACAACACTTTCGTATGATCTTCCTTGGACATTTTGACAAATACATAGGATCTGAAAAGTGGAACTTCAATAATTTTTTTACGATCCGTCCAGAAACGTTCTTTCTTCTCAACTGGACACCAACTATCAAATCCTTGTTGCAAGAGTAAATTGTCAACCTTCTTCTCCCATTTTGACTTTGTATAAATTACATGCCATTGTTTTATCTCCGGCTTCTCTTTCTTTACTTCCATTGTTCAATTACTTTACCGCCACTTTTGTAGTATTAAAATATCCCAATAACTTGGTAGATTCATATATCTGCTTATCCTTTGCCACTAATTTTAACCATGCCTGATATCTTTCTTGCTTTGGCTTATCAGGATTATTATAGAACTTATTATAGTCTGCTTTCACAGAAGTCACTTGCATGGAAACATTTAATTTAAGGATCGTTTCATTTTCTTTTATAATGCCTTGCATTTGTTTTTTATACGCAAGGTATTTTTCCATTTTCAAGGATACAGGCGCATACATTTTTGTTGCAATGAATTTTAAGTTGTTGTTAAATTTCACCGTATTGCTATCCAATTCCATTTGTTGTTGCAATTGCATAGATTGTTTAATCTGATCCATATTATAGCCACCAACCCAAGGCTGATATTTTGAACTTTGAATTTGATCCCAAGCCAATGCAGCAGGGTTGTCTCTTTCACGGTATTTGAAAAGCTCGTACTCATCCGGCAATACGATATCAGATGCAACACCTTTTCGCTGAGTAGAGCTGCCATTAATGCGATAAAATTTTTGGAATGTTAATTTAACCGCGCCATATTCAGTTTGTATGCCCAAAGAATCCAATGGTTTTCCAAATGACACATTACGCTGCACCGTTCCCTTTCCATAGGTGGAAGTACTGCCTACAATAATTCCTCTTTTATAATCCTGAATGGCTGCCGCAAATATTTCACTTGCCGAAGCGCTAAATTCATTTACCATCACTACCAGTGGGCCATCATAAATGGTGCCTGGGGTTTCGTCGGCCAATACCTGCGAACGTCCTTCCTTATCTCTAATTTGTACAACAGGTCCTTTATTAATAAATAAACCAACCATTTGTACCACTTCATATAAAGAGCCACCTCCATTGAATCTTACATCAATAATAATACTCTTTACTTTTTCAGCTTTCAATTTTTCAACTTCAATGGCTACATCTTTTGAACATCTCGCACCTTCCTCTCTATCAAAATCGGCATAAAAATCTGGCAACCAGATGTATCCAATTTTATCAGCGCCTTTTGTAATCACTGCACTTCTTGCATACCCTTCATCTAAAACAACTTTTTCTCTTTTTAATGCGACTACTTTAATGGTACCGTCTAGTTTTTTAACCGTTAATCTAACTTCCGAACCCAAGTCACCCCTTATTAATTTAACTGCATCCGTAACCTCATAGCCTGCAATATCAACGGGCTCTTGGTCGCCTTGTGCAACTTTAGTAATCACATCATTCATTACCAATTGGCCGGACTTCCATGCAGGTCCACCAGGAGAAACACTTGCAATTTTCACACCGTTGTCATCGGCACCTAACTGTGCGCCAATACCATAAATTACACCACTCATTTGTTCTGTAAAAGAACGTTTTTCAATAGGTGCAAAATAATCGGTATGCGGATCCATTAAACTAGTAATGGCATTTAAAAATGCATCAAACTTTTTTTCTTCGTTGTATGTTTTATCTAATGATTCAAATCTTTTGTGGTATACTTTTGCAACCGCGTTACGCGCGTCCACCTCTAATTCCGAATCAGATTTATATACAAATTTATTAACTGCGCTTTTTGCAGTATCAGGGGTCTTTTTTTTGCTTTGTGCATCCCTGTCATCCATTAAAGAAATATATTTTTCTAAAGTCTTGTACTTAATTATTTTATACCATCTATCATATCGCTCCGAATTGTTTTTTGGATAATTTAAGCTGTCGGCATCTAAGTATACAGAATCGTCGATATTAAAGTTAAATGTTTGCTTAAAAATTGAGTCCGCAATTAATTTCGCCTCTTTGTACCTAATGTCATACAATTTACTTGCTGCGGGTTCAAATTTTATATCGGCTCCATGAATTTCATCATCAATCGTAGTCTGAAATTTTTTCAAAGCTTCGATATCTTGTTGCATAAACAAGTTTTTTTCTGGATCTAGTATTTTCAAGTAATTTTCAAAAACTTCTTTAGAAAAAACGTCATCTATTTTTCTTGGATTATAATGCTCTCGCTCCAATAAACTACCTACTGCTGATAACAATTTTCGATGTCTTACATCTTTAGTCTCTGGTGCATTGCTCTTAAATGCAAAAATTAAACTACCTACTAATACTAAAGTGGCAAAAAATTTCCACTTATTTTGTTTTACATATGTCATAAATGTGTGCATGAAGTATTTCAAAAATAGCGTAAAAAGCCTATTCTAGGTTCCAATTTGGAATAATCCGCTTTATTTTACCATAATTTTATAAAAAGATGTAAAACAAGTTTTATAGATTACCGAATTAGTGTATTTTTGCAACCCTAAATGGAGGGCGTAGCTCAGTAGGTTAGAGCGACAGTTTGTGGATCTGTAGGTCGTGGGTTCGAGACCCATCGTTCTCCCCAGAAAAAGCCTACCCCAATTGGGGTGGGCTTTTTTATAAAATTTATGCCAATGAATTTGTTTGTGATTCCTTTAATGACTGGGCTCCTTGCATGGTTTATTGCTTGGCTGTTAGTAAAGCTTGTTTTTTGGCCAAATAACGCAGGCATGAAAAAAATGTTGGAGCAGCTAGATATTTCTCTTTTTATTAATAAGGAAAATAGTAAGCAGCAATTTGAAGCCATTTTACCAACCATAGACCATCAATTACACGAATTTTTTACGCATAAACTAGGGGCTAAATTACCCATGGTATCCATGTTTATTGGAGACAAGACCATTGAGCAATTAAAAGAAGTTTTTGTGGAAGAGTTGCGTGAAATATTCCCTTTATTGATTCAACATTTGGCTGTAAAAGCCAAGGATGACTTTTCCGAACAGCTAACAACGAAATGGAAGCCCCTACTAGAAGCCAGCCTTTTAAAAGCTACCCGCAGTTACCGAATCATCGCATTTTCAATAGGACTTGTTTGGGGCATCCTCATTCTAATACTTACTCACCCCTTTTAATTACCGTTTATATAATCCAATTACCGCAAATTAATAATATGAAGGATATTTGCAATCTGAATAAACCTGCATACTAAATACCTATCTAAACTATTATGAAATTTATATACATTTTCTTTATCGCTATTTTAACTCAGTTAAGTAGCAATGCCCAATACCCAACTGGTGGGGGTGCAAGAGGTGCCGGTGCCGGTGCAAATACGGGTCGTTTTTACGGCAAAGTGGTGGATGCCAACAAAAAAGGCATCGAAGGAATTACACTACAAATAAAAGGAAGCAAATTTGACCCTGTTTCCAAAAAAACGACAGAGTCCATTTTAGGGACTATGTTAACAGCTACTAATGGAGATTTTAGTTTTGAAAATTTACCTGTGATGGGCAATTTCAAATTGATCCTTACTGGTGTAGGATATAAAAAACAAGAAAAACAAATTAGTTTTAATTTTAAACCAGGTGCAGGCCAAAATATGCAAGATATGATGGCCATGGTGGATAAGGACTTAGGAAATATTAAAATTGAAGAGGATGTTAACGACCTAAAATCAGTTACTGTAAGTAGCACCGCAAAGCCTCAATTTGAAATGGGTATTGATCGTAAAATATTTAATGTAGATAAAAATTTACTGAGTACAGGACAAACTGCCGTGGAGGTGATGAAAAATATTCCCAACTTAAACGTAGATATTGATGGCAACGTGACTTTAAGAAATGCAACGCCTACTTTATTGATTGACAATCGCCCTACAACTTTGACCATGGATCAAATTCCTGCAGACATTATTGATAGAGTTGAAATTATTACCAATCCATCTGCTAAATATGATGCGTCAGGTGGTAATGCAGGTATCTTAAACATTGTATTAAAAAAGAACCGTAAAAATGGCTACAATGGTGGGTTAAGAACAGGCCTTGACATGCGTGGGAAATTTAATGGTGGCGGGGATTTAAATATTAGAGAAAGTAAATTTAATTTTTCCTTAAGTGCAAATATATTTGGACGTAAATCTATTTCTAATAGTACGAATATTAGAGAAATTTTAGGTAGTTCCACTCCCAGTTTTTTAAATACGATTAATAATAGTACAAGCAATGGATCTTTTAATTTTTACCGTGCAGGCCTAGACTATTTACCCGATAATAGAAACAGTTTTTCTTTTTACGGTAGTGTCTCACAAGGAGGGTCCTTGTCCAGTGGAAATCAAATAATTGATTCTGTCAGAGAAAGCCTTGTAAAATCATTCTTATTGGATAATAATTCAAATTTTGATTATTTAAATAAAGGAGCGCAGCTAAGTTTTAAACACTTATTTGCAGAACCGGGTCACGAAGTAACTGCCGACTTCAATTACAATGAGGCTTCTAATGACAGCTGGTCCACAATTAATTCAAGCTATCTGAATCAAAGAAGTATTGGGGTAGGAAATAATAAAAATTATACTACCAATATTGATTATGCACGTGAATTTAAAAATGCGGTAAAATTTGAAACGGGTATTCGATACAATACTAGAGATGAATTTAATAGTAGGGATCAATTTAGAAATGATATTTTCCTGAGTAGTATTAGTACTAAATATAATTACGGTGAGAATATACTAGCTGGCTATATAAATCTTAATGGAAAAAAGAATAATCTTAGTTATCAAGTTGGTCTAAGAGCAGAAAACAGGACTTACACTGTTGATGTACAAAATAACCAAGGAGTTGATTCCTTAAATTTTAAAAAAACATTCCCTATCTCTTTATTCCCAAGTGCTTTTGTTACCTACAAGCTAAATGATAAACAAGATATTCAATTAAATTATTCAAGGCGTATTAATGCACCAAACTTCTTTCAATTACAACCTTTCCCCGATTATAGCGACCCTTTAAATATTACAGTAGGTAACCCTAACTTAGACCCTCAATTCACGCAATCTTTTGAGTTAGGATATAATAATGCTTATCAAAAGGGTGCTAATTTTTTAGCAAACGCTTATTATAAATACAGTAATAACTTAATTACCAATTATATCTATAAAGCTATCAATCCCCTCACTAACGATAGTGCTTTTTACAGTTCTTATATCAATGCTAATACTGCTATCACTTATGGACTTGAGTTAAGTAACAAGACAGCTATCACAAAATGGTGGGATATGAATTTAAGTTTGAATTTATTTAATTCTTCTATAACAACTTCCATACCAGGGCAAGATGTAAACAACAACTTAATTAGCTGGTTTAGCAAAATGAATAACACTTTCAAATTATCAAATGGCTATTCCTTCCAATTTAGTGGTCAATATCAAGCCAAAACAATTTTGCCTCCTGGTGGTGATAGCCGAGGCGGTGGGGGTAGATCTGGCGGGGGTGGATTTGGCGGGGGTGGATTTGGTGGACCTCAGTCTACTGCACAGGGTTACAACCTACCTGTCTATGAGTTTGATATGTCTGTCAGAAAGGATTGGACCTTAACCGGAGGAAGAACTGCAAGCTTAACATTTAGCGTAAGTGATGTATTTAAAACAAGAGTTAATAAAACTTACTCTGAAAGTTTATACTTCATTCAAAATGCTACAAGAGTGAGAGACCAACAATTTTTTAGACTAAACTTCTCTTACCGTTTTGGAAAGTTTGACGTAAACTTATTAAGAAGAAAAAGTTCAAAAGGTGAAGAAGGCGGCGGTGGAATGGATCAGATGCCTCAATAATAATTAGCACTAACCTTTTTATAATTCAAAGCCAAAGCGGTCAAATCCAAAGACTAGCTTTGGCTTTTTCCTTGTAACATAGGTACAAAAGAAAATTGTTCAAAGGACTCCCGCTTAGCTAATCCATCTTTTTTCTTGGTAAGTCTTAACATTCTTTGCGCGTTCTCAGACTCATCCAACGGAATTACCATCATCCCTTTTACTTTTAACTGCTCCCATAACTTCTCTGGTACTTTGGGTGCAGCCGCGGTGATAATAATCTTATCAAAGGGTGCAAATTCGGGAAGGCCTTCAAAGCCATCTCCGTAGAAAAAATAAACATTGGGAAGCAATTCCGCAATCATACTATTAAGCTTTTGGGTCTTTTTGTATAAAGCCTCTTGTCTTTCAATTGTATATACTTTAGCACCCAAAGCGGATAATATAGCGGTTTGATAAATACTCCCCGTGCCAATCTCTAATACCTTATCTCCATTTTTTACCTTTAATAACTGTGTTTGAAACGCAACCGTATAAGGCTGGGATATAGTTTGATCCGCTGCAATTGAAAAAGCACGGTCTTCATAGGCAATTTTATCAAATGCAGAGTCCAAAAAATAATGTCTAGGGATAAGCCCAATCGCACTCAAAACGGCCTCATCTGTTATACCTTTTGTTCTAAGTTCTGCAACTAACTGCTCCCTTAGCTTCTTATGCAAATACCTGTCTTCAAGATCAATCCGCTTTGGTTTTTCCATAATTTAGTTTAATTGCATATCCCCAATAATGCCATTTATTTTATTTTGCAATGTTGCATATTGCGCATCAAATTCACTTGCATCATTCAATTTTGTATTTACACTAAAATAGAACTTGATTTTTGGTTCCGTGCCGCTAGGTCTTGCCGAAATTTTACTTCCATCCTCTGTTATAAATTGCAATACATTACTTTTAGGTAAATTTATTTTCCAGGTTTCACCGGTCAGCAAATTGGTTCCTTTTTGTAATTCATAATCCAATAAGGTAGCCACTTTTGTACCATTAATGGTGGAAGGTGGAGACTGTCTATATCCTTCCATCATTGCAGCAATTTCCTGTTGTCCATTCATTCCTTTCTTGGTAATACTAATTAAGGTTTCATAATAAAAACCATACTGTACATACAATTCAATCATTTTATCAAACAAGGTTCTGCCCTTATTCTTCTCATAAGCTGCCATTTCACATAATAAAGCAACGGCACTTACTGCATCCTTGTCTCTAATTTGATCACCAATCATTAGTCCAAAACTCTCCTCTCCTCCAATCACATAATTTTCTTGTCCTTCTTTTTCTTTAATTAATTCGGCAATCCATTTAAACCCGGTTAATACATTATAGCAGGATACTTTATTTTGCTTAGCAACTTCATTAATCATTTCGGTGGTTACAATAGTCGTAATCACCATGTCATTTACTTTGGCAATACCTTTTGCACGACGTGCTTCCATCATATAGGCAAATGCCAAAACAGCGGTTTGATTTCCATTCATTAACACCCATTCTCCTTTATGATTTTTTACACCCACCCCCACTCTGTCTGTATCTGGGTCGGTACCCAATAGAATATCAGCATCTAATAATTTTGCTTTTGCGAGTCCTATACTCATGGTTTCACTTTCTTCAGGATTAGGATATGCGACGGTTGGAAAATTGCCATCTGGAGTGGATTGTTCCTCCACAATATGCACATTTGTAAAACCAAATGCTTCCAATACTTGAGGCACCATGGTAATGCCTGTACCGTGTATAGGTGTGTATACAATTTTTAAATCCTTTTGCGCCTCAATAATTTCAGGATATACACTCAATGATTTCACCATTTTAATATAAGCGGCGTCCATATCACTGCCCAATAATTCAATATTAGATTCGCCACCAGTCCACTTTACTTCATCTACCGACTGTATCGCTTCCACTTCTGTAATTACATTTTTATCATGTGGTGGAACCAATTGACCTCCATCATTCCAATACGCTTTATAGCCATTGTATTCCTTTGGATTATGAGAGGCTGTACAAACCACCCCCGCTTTGCAACCCAAGTGTCTAATGGCAAAACTAAGCTCTGGAGTAGGTCTTAAAGTTTCAAATAAAAATACTTTTAACCCGTTCGCTGCAAAAACTGCAGCAGTAGTTTCAGCAAAGAATCTAGAATTATTTCTGCTATCATGCGCAATGGACACACTTATTTTTTCGTCCGGATAGGTTTTAGTTAAATAGTTTGCAAACCCCTGAGTAGCCATGCCAATAGTATACTTATTAATACGATTGGTGCCCACTCCCATAATACCCCTTAATCCACCTGTACCAAACTCCAAATTTTTATAAAAAGACTCTTCTAGTTCACCGGGCTGATTTGCCTGTAAATCTCGAATATTATTCTTTGTTGCCTCGTCATAATTTCCTGTTAACCAAATGGCTGCTTTTTGATCTATATGTTTACTCATTTTCTTTCAATTTAATAATCCATTGTAGTGCCCATGGATACGCAAAAAGCACCAATTTAATTAAATGTGCTCCGATGGCAGCAAATTAAATAATTCCAAGTAAAAAAGAGCGGAAAACAAGCTAAATTTGCAGGTATCCTACAAATACTTTTAAAACATAGTTATGGCATATGTAGCAGGCATCGTTTTTACCGCAATTACCATTATTGCCTTTTTTGTTTTCTTTAAAAAATTAGGCAAAATTGCAAGAAACATTCATTTGGGGAAACCTTTTCAAATAAAAGATCAAAAAGGGAAGCGTATACAAAACGTATTGTTATTAGCATTCGGACAAAAAAAGATGTTTCGTAATCCGCTTGTGGCCATTTTGCATTTATTTGTTTACGTTGGTTTTGTGATTATTAATATTGAATTACTTGAAATTATTATAGATGGAATAGCGGGTACACATCGAATTTTTAAACCTTATCTCGGCTCATTTTACGATTTTCTAATCAATATCTTTGAAGTATTGGCTTTCTTGGTATTGGTTGCCTGTGTTGTGTTTTTTGCAAGACGAAATATGGGAAGAATAAAGAGATTTACTGATAAGGATTTAGCGGGATGGCCAAAATCAGATGCAAATGCAATTTTAATTATTGAGATCGTTCTAATGAGTTTGTTTTTAACAATGAACGCAGCAGATGCGGAAGCGAATTATTTAATTTCATCCTTTTTGAAGCCTTTGCTTAGCAATGTAAATGCATCTACTCAATCAACCATTGAACATACTGCATGGTGGTTACACATTTTAGGCATTTATGCATTTATGAACTACCTACCTTATTCCAAACATTTACATATCATACTTGCTTTCCCTAATGCCTATTATGCTCCCTTAATTCCAAAGGGACAAATGCACAATATGCCTAGCATTCAAAATGAAGTATTGTATGCCATGCAACCCGAATTAGCTCCAACGAATGCAGCTGCACCTGAAAAATTTGGCGCACGGGATGTTATGGATTTAAGTTGGAAAAATTTGATGGATGCCTATAGCTGTACCGAGTGTGGAAGATGCAGTGCCGCTTGTCCTGCGAATATCACTGGTAAATTATTAAGTCCTCGAAAAATTATGATGGATACTAGGGACAGATTGGAAGCAGTGGGTAAAAATATAGATACTAACAAACAATTTGTAGACGATGGTAAATCATTATTACACGATTATATTAGTGTAGAAGAATTAAGAGCTTGCACCACTTGTAACGCCTGTGTAGAGGAATGTCCTGTGAGTATTTCTCCATTAGACATTATCTTGGAATTAAGAAGATCCTTGGTAATGGAGGAAAGCAATGCGCCTTCGGAATGGAATGGCATGTTTAGTAATATTGAAAATAATTTTGCACCTTGGAAGTTTGCCCCAGACGACAGAGATGCATGGACCAACCAATAAGAAATTAGGAAATTAATTTAGGGAACATAAATAAAGGATCTAAAATTATATCGAATGAAAGTATCAACAATGGCCGAGTTTATGGCAAGAGGCGAAAAACCTGAAGTATTATTTTGGGTGGGATGCGCAGGTAGCTTTGATCAAAGAGCGCAAAAAATAACCAAAGCATTTGCCACTATAATGGATAAAGCAGGTGTGCAGTATGCCATCTTAGGCAAGGAAGAAGCTTGTACGGGTGATCCAGCTCGAAGAGCAGGCAATGAATTTATGTTTCAAATGATGGCCTACCAAAATATTCAGGTATTAAACGGGTACGAGATAAAAAAAATTGTAACCACCTGCCCACATTGTTTTAATACTTTAAAAAACGAATACCCAGCGCTGGGTGGTCATTACGATGTGATACACCACACCACCTTCTTACAAGAATTAATTGAACAAGGAAAAATAAAATTCACCGATAGTAATGAGTGGAAAGGTAAATCCATTACCTACCATGATAGTTGCTATTTAGGCAGGGCCAATGAAATTTATGAAGCACCGAGAAAAGTATTGGAAAGTTTGGACATGGAACTTAGAGAAATGAAAAGATGTAAGTCCAAGGGTTTGTGCTGTGGAGCAGGCGGCGCGCAAATGTTTAAAGAAGAAGAAAAAGGAGACAAACGAATTAATATGGAACGTGCCGATGAAGCGATTGAAACTAAATCAGATTTTGTGGCAAGTGCCTGTCCATTTTGCAATACCATGATGACCGATGGTATTAAAAATAGATCCGAAGAAGTAAAAACAGAAGTATTGGATATTGCTGAAATTGTTGCCCAAGCAATACAATAGCATGTAAATTTAAAATAATAAAAAAATGACTGTACATTTAGCAAATATATTGCCCTCCAATTTTCATCCTCAATCCAAATTATGGATCTATCAATCCAATCGGACATTTACCATGCCAGAGATTTTTAAGATAGAGGAACTGCTTGAAAATTTTACTGCTATCTGGAAAAGCCATGGCGCCCCTGTGAAAGGATTTGGTACTGCTTTATATGGACAGTTCATTATTTTAATGGCCGACGAATCCTATACCACTGTAGGCGGCTGTAGCACTGATAGTTCGGTTCATATTATTAAGGAAATAGAAAAAATAACGGGCGTTCAAATGTTTAATAGAGAGCTATTGGCATTTTGGGTGAAAGACAAAGTGCAAACTATCCCAATGGCCCAAGTACCTTATGCCTTAGAAAATGGCATCTTGCAAAAAGATACTTTATATTTTAATAATTTAGTTGCCAATAAAGCAGAAATGGAACTGAATTGGATGCAGCCTATAAGCGAGAGCTGGTTAGGAAAAAAATATCTTAAATAATGAAAATTGTTTACGCAATACCCAACTGCAATACAGTGAAAAAGGCATTGGACTGGTTAAAAGCCAATAAACTGTCCTATGCATTCCACGACTATAAAAAAATAGGCATTACGTCCACAAAACTTACTGATTGGTCCAAAGAAATTGGATGGGAAGCGTTAATCAATAAAAAGGGAGCCACTTGGAGACAATTACCCAAGGAAACACAAGAAAGTATTACCACTCAAAAAGCGGCCATTGCACTAATGATGGAAAAAACATCCATAATACGCAGACCCCTTATCGAAGAAAATGAAAAAATACTCGTCATCGGATTTGATGAATCTGAATATAAAAAAGCCCTAAAATAATTTAGGGCTTTTTTAATGAATATCTATTGAAGTTTCAAATAGGATCTATTTTACATTTGCAGCTAACACTTTTAGCAAATCCTCCCCTCTTAAATCCTTACCAATCACCACGCCCTTAGGATCAATTAAGAAATTTGCAGGAATACTTTGAATGCCGAATTGTTGGGCAACTGCATTATTCCAATATTTCAAATCACTCACTTGAGTCCATGTAAGTCCGTCTTTTTTAATAGCTTCTAACCACTTTGCTTTATCCTGATCTAAAGACACGCCTAGTACTGTAAAGCCTTTTGCCTTATATGCATTAAAGGCCTTTACTACAGCGGGATTTTCCGCTCTACAAGGTCCACACCAGCTTGCCCAAAAATCAATTAGGACATATTTTCCTCTGAATGAACTTAAGCTTACTGATTTGCCTGAAGCATCGTTTTGTTTAAATTCAGGAAGCACCGTGCCTATTTTTCCTAATTCAGCAGATGATACTGTCTTATCTAATATATCAGCAAATGGTCCTATTTTGGCATCTCCGGTAAAAGAGCCATAAATACTTGGTAAACCATCCTTGATAACTGGGAACATATTTGCAAACTGTAATAAGAATAAAGCAGAAACAGGAGACTGATTGTATTTGCTAGTTAATTTCAAAAAAGCATTGGTAACATTTGTACTTAAATCATTAGAAAGCTTCGTTAATGAATCCTTTTTTGAAGCATTGGTTTCCACCTGATTTGCTTGCATTGATTTAATATAAGGCTCAATAAGAGGAGGAAGTACAGACATATAATCTTGATATACGTCATGGGAAACTGAACCACTAATTTTTAATGCAGCCACATTTTGCAAATCACCTGCAATGGTTATATTTTCATTACCAATAAATAAAGGGAGCTTTTGTTCCATTCCTTTAAACCCCAATAAAAATATAGTAGCAGATTTTGTACTTCCTGTGATTATGAAATTCCCATCTTTGGAAATGCCTTTCCCAACTTCTTGGTTTGTAACACCATCCGATAAAGATACTTCGGTGTTATCTGCTAAATTTTTAAGTGCTCCAGTCACTTTTAACCCTTGTGCATTTAATGAAATAAATGAAATCATTAATAATGCCAACCCCGTTATTTTTTTCATAGTGTTAATTTTCTTTTGCAATTATTGCATGCCAAATATAAGCTTATTTTAAACAGTTAAATTACGACTTGTGCCTCTTTTCTAAAACATTAACAACATCTTTTAAGGCATACCCTTTTGCCTGTAGTAATATTAAGTAATGAAATAACAAATCGGCCGACTCATCCAAAAAAAGTGTTTCATTATTGTCTTTTGCTTCTATTACCAATTCGACAGCCTCTTCCCCCACTTTTTGTGCAATTTTATTAATCCCTTTTTCAAATAAACTCGCCACATAAGAGCTTTCCGGTGCTGCTGTTTTTCTTTCAGCAATCACAGCTTCCAATGTAGTTAAAAATTGAGTGTTGGAAATTTCATTTTCATTACCCCAACAAGTCCCCGTTCCGTTGTGACAAACTGGTCCAACAGGATTTGCTTGAATTAATAGGGTGTCATTGTCGCAATCCACTTCCATACCAATATAGTTTAAGAAATTACCGCTCTCTTCACCTTTGGTCCATAATCTTGATTTTGACCTGCTAAAAAAAGTGACTTTTTGTTGCGCCACTGTCGCATCAACGGCTTCCTGATTCATAAAGCCCATCATTAAAACAGTTTTTGTATTTGCGTCCTGCACAATAGCAGGCACTAAGCCATCTGCGTATTTTGAAAAATTGATATTCATAAGTGAAATTATATAAAGTTAATGATCCGTTTTCTATTTATTTATAAAGCAATTTAATAAACCAAGTACTATTTACAATCTAATGGCAATTCCTTGCTTATTTAAAAATTGTTTAAGATCTGGAATAGCCAGCTCCTTATAATGAAAGATACTTGCCGCCAATGCAGCATCCGCTTTCCCTTTGGTGAACACATCTAAAAAGTGCTGCTCATTTCCACCACCTCCGGAAGCAATAATGGGAACTGGTAAAGTTTCCGCCAATTGTGCTGTTATATCTAAAGCAAAGCCTTGCTTTGTGCCATCGTGGTTCATGGAGGTCAATAATATTTCCCCAACACCTAAATCTACCGCTTCCTTAGCCCAGTCGGTTACCAACTTATCCGTTTTGGTCCTACCTCCATTTAAATAAACATACCACTTGTTATCGGCTTCACATTTTGCATCAATGGCTAATACCACACATTGACTTCCAAAGTTTTTAGCAAACCGACTAATCGTAGTTGGATCTAAAAATGCTGCGGTATTGATAGCAATTTTATCTGCCCCATTTTGTAATAATACACTTACATCCTCTTCTGATTTAATTCCACCCCCTACCGTAAATGGGATATTAATTTTATGGGCAATCTTATTAACCAATTCACTTAAGGTTTTTCTTTTTTCAATAGTGGCTGTAATATCTAAGAATACCAATTCATCTGCTCCTTGTTCAGCATAGAAAGCTCCTAATTCAATTGGATCACCCGCGTCACGAATCTGCTCAAAGTTGATGCCCTTCACAGTGCGTCCGTCTTTGATATCTAAGCAGGGGATGATTCTTTTGGTTAACATAGTGCGTATTTAATTTCTTTTTACTGTTTCTTAAAAATTTGAAAGTGCTTCTAAAGAGATTCTGTTTTCATAAATGGCCTTCCCAACAATGGCAGCCGAACATCCAATTTCACGTAAATCTTTTAAATCCTGCAAATTACTAACCCCACCACTTGCGATTAATTTTAAGGTAGGTAATTTTGAAATGATTTTCTTATACAATTCAATCGACGGACCCTGTAATTTTCCATCCTTTTGAATATCGGTACAAAATATTTGTGTAACCCCTTTATCCATATAGGATTGCATAAAAGTATATACATCAATATCTGTTTTTTCTAACCAGCCTCCAACGGCTATTTTTTCTTCAAACACATCGGCTCCCAACATAAATACTTCTGCACCAAAACGCTCAATCCACTCTTCAAATATATTTCTGCTTTTAACCGCTAAACTGCCAATGGTCGCATAATTGGCACCTGCCTCCAATACCGATTTTAAAGTGGCTTCTTTTTTGATGCCTCCTCCAAAATCTATTTTTAATTTAGTTTGATTGGCAATTTTCTCCAACACTTTCCAATTGACAACTTCCCCTGCTTTGGCGCCATCTAAATCCACCAAGTGTAAACGCATTAAACCAATACCCTCAAATGCCTTGGCTACTTCCAATGGATCCTCATTGTAAATTTTCTTTTGCGCGTAGTCGCCTTCGGTTAAACGAACACATTTACCTTCTATTAAATCTATGGCTGGAATTATTTGCATTTGTGTTTGACTATTTATTTTATATCGAATCGTCGATTTAAGAAATGTTTAAAAAATTTTGGATAATCTGTTCTCCTACTTTGGCTGATTTTTCTGGATGAAACTGCACCCCATAAAAATTATCCTTGTGTAAAGCACTGCTATAAGGTTGAATATATTGGGTAGTGGCAATGGTATGCGCTCCTAAGGCTGCGTAATAGCCATGTACAAAATAAGTAAAACTATTTTCTGCAACCCCTTTAAATAAGTCCGTTTTTAGTTGGCCAATATTATTCCATCCTATTTGAGGCACTTTAATACTAGCATCCGATGGCTTAAATAGCTTTACTTGTTCTTCAAAAACACCTAAACAAGTAGTATCATTTTCTTCGGAATAAGTACACATCAATTGCATGCCTAAGCAGATCCCTAAAACGGGTTGTTTTAAATGTTGGATTACTTTATCCAACCCTCTTTCTTTTAAATAATGCATGGCCGTACTTGCTTCCCCTACACCCGGGAATATCACTTTATCTGCTTTTTGAATTAATTCCACATCATCGGTCACCAAAGCCTGAACACCCAATCGCTCCAAAGCATAAAGCACCGATTGAATATTCCCTGCATTGTATTGTATAATTACTGTGTTCATTATTTTTATTAACTACTTTAATACTGCTTTTAAAAATTGAGCCGTTGTCTCCTGAACCGAATTTCCTTTTGACAAAGCTTGAATATAAGCCGAACCTATAATGGCCCCATTGGAAAAAGCACAAACGGCGTCAAAGGTTTCCTTGTCTTTAATTCCAAAGCCTACTAAGACTGGATTTTTAAATTGCATGGCTTGTAGTTTTTGCAAATACAAAGCCACTTTTGAAAAATCTTTATCTTGCCCTGTGGTGGCAGAAGAACTTACTGCATATAAGAAACCGGTACTTAAGCTGTCTAATTTTCTTAATCTTTCTTCCGGGGTTTCAGGCGTTACTAAAAACACAAAGTCCAAGTCATTTTCATGCACTGTTTTACCATAAATATGTTCAAATTCATATAAAGGCAAATCTGGAAGGATTAATCCATCCACGCCAACCGCTTTTGCTTTCTTACAAAAAGCCTCAAAGCCATATTGCAAAATGGGGTTCATATAGCCCATTAATACCACTGGAATATGAATGGAATTGCGCATTAAAGTCAATTGCTCAAATAAGGTGTCAATAGTCATTCCATTTGCAATTGCCACATTCCCACTGGACTGAATTACTTCACCGTCTGCTAAAGGATCACTATAAGGCATGCCCAATTCAATAATATTGGCTCCATTTTCTTGTAAGCTTTCCATTACTTGTATCGTGCTATCGAGTTGCGGGAAACCAGCAGTGCAATACACATTTAATACACGTTCATTTTGCTTTTGAAATAATTCCGATAACCTTGACATAAATAATACTTTAAATGATCTCTATGATTGCGCGTAAATATTTTATTGTTGCTTATTTACGCGTAAATTATTAATTGTTTATATTTTTGAATCCATGACTTGCATATACGTTGCTAAATCCTTATCGCCTCTTCCACTTAAACAAACCACCACCACATCGGTCGGTTTAAAATTCATTTTAGGAAGAATAGCAAAAGCGTGTGCCGTTTCCAATGCTGGAATAATGCCTTCAATTTCTGATAAATGAAATGCCCATTCAAGTGCTTCTTCATCGGTTGCACTGGTAAAAGTGCCGCGCTTACTTTCATATAAAAAAGCATGCAAGGGCCCAATACCTGGATAATCCAAACCAGCACTAATACTATGAGGCTCCACCACTTGGCCGTCCTCCGTTTGCATTAATATACTTTTACTACCATGTAAAATTCCTGGCTTCCCTAATTGGGTGGTTGCTGCACTCATTCCAGAATATACGCCATGGCCAGCTGCTTCTACGGCAACCAGTTCAACGGTTGGTTCGTTTAAGAAATGATAAAACGCACCTGCTGCATTTGAACCCCCACCTACACAAGCCACTACATGCGTTGGTAATTCAGAACCTGTTTTAATTTTTAGTTGTTTGCGTATTTCATCACTGATCACACTTTGAAAACGTGCCACCATATCAGGATATGGATGAGGACCTACTACGCTACCAATAATATAATGCGTATCGTTGGGCTCGTTAATCCAAGCACGAATGGCTTCATTCGTAGCATCCTTTAATGTTTTACTGCCGCTTTTTGCAGGAATGACTGTTGCCCCCAACATTTTCATTCTCGCCACATTGGGTGCTTGCCTTTCAATGTCTTTCTCTCCCATATATACCACACATTCCATTCCTTTTAATGCACATACCGTTGCAGTTGCCACACCATGTTGACCTGCACCCGTTTCTGCGATAATTTTTTTCTTCCCTAAACGTTGTGCTAATATAATTTGCCCAATGGTATTGTTAATTTTGTGCGCACCGGTATGACAAAGATCTTCGCGCTTCAAATAAATTTGTGTGCCAATTTCCTTGCTTAATCTTTGGGCATAAAATAAGGGGGTAGGTCTCCCCACATAGTCTTTTAATAATGCATGGAACTCCCTTTGAAATTCAGGATCCTGCATGATTTGTATATATTGGGTTTTCAAAGTCTCCACATTGCTATACAACATTTCAGGAATGTAAGCGCCGCCAAAATCACCATAGTAACCTTCGGCACTAGGGTCTTGATAATTAATGTTTTGATTAAATGAGTGCATCTATAAAGGATTTTATTTTTTCTATATTTTTAATACCAGGTGCAGTTTCAAACTGACTATTGATATCCAAAGCCAACAAGTCCTTACCCGCTTTGGTTTGTTTCATTACTTCTATTCCACCCATGTCATTGGGTCCAATGCCGCCACTTAAAAAATAAGGTTTCCCAATGGTATTCCCTTTTAGTAATTCCCAATTAAAATGCGCACCGGTTCCGCCATACATTTTACTATCTGTATCAAACAAATAATAGTCTGCAATATTTTCAAAGGGAGTTAAATTGGGCATCCTGTCTCCTACTCTAAAAACCTTAATCACTTCAATATTTTTATTGTTAATAGTTGTTTTCTCTTGAACTAATTCATTGAACTTACTTTTTAATAGCGTAAAATAAAGCGCGTCCTCGTCACCATGCAATTGCACCATATCTAATCCAGCCGCCACCACTGTATTGACTATGCTTTCGATGGATTCATTCACAAATACCCCCACTTTTTTAGCATGAGCAGGTGTGAATTTTTTTAGTGCTGTTAATTGTAAGCTATTTAATACATTTCTTTTGGATGGAGCATAAAAGATAAACCCAATATAGTCCACACCCAATGCTTCCAAAGCAAGTGCTTGATTGATATCTGTTATACCACATACTTTTATTTGTATCTTATCCAACATCCTCATTTTATGATTCTATATATTTTATATAACAATTTTATAAGTTGATTTGTTTACTAAATGCCTCAAAGGCTTTAGCGGGATTTTCTTGTTTCATAAAATACTCCCCCATCAAAAACCCATCAAATCCTTCTTTTTTTAATAATTGAAAAGTCGCTACATCATAAATACCACTTTCGGCAATACTTAATTTTTCTTTCGGCAATAAGTTCTTCAATTTTAAAGAGTGCTCAATATTTACTTCGAAGGATTTTAAGCTTCTATTGTTAATACCCACAAAATCCACCTCCTCGCATATATTTTCAAGTTCCGCCTCATCGTGCAATTCCAACAATACTTCTAAGCCTAACTTTTTTGCAGTCGATGCTAATTTTATAGTTTCAGCGGGAGTCAAACAAGATGCAATTAGTAAAATCACTGCTGCGCCGTAAGCTTTGGCTTCAATTAATTGAAATTCGTCTATGATAAATTCCTTACGCAACACAGGAATGGGATTTTGTATTGCAATACTTAAATCTGCAAGACTTCCTCCAAAATAAAGTCCATCCGTTAAAACCGACACCCCTGCTGCTCCAAAATCCGAATATGCTTTGGTTACCTCACTCACATCCGCTAAAGCATTGATCATTCCTTTAGAAGGGGATTGTCTTTTAAACTCCGCGATAATCCCTGTTTTTGAACTATCTAATAAATTAGCTTTTAAGGAAAGGCATTTTTTTGCAAATAAAGGCATCGCCTCTAACTGAGCAATGCTTATTTGCTTTTTCCGTTCGGCTACTTCGCCAAACTTACTGGCAACGATGGTGGCTAATATATTGGTACGCATTATTGAAGACTCATTAATTTTTGTAAACAGTTGTTGGCAGCACCCGACTCTAAACTTTTTACAGCAGCCTGATAGGCTTGCTCGTAATTTTCATACTTACCTGTAAGGTTTAATGCCATTGCAGCATTGGCCAAAACCACTGCGTTCTGTGACCAAGTTCCATTTCCTTGAATAATATTTTTAAAGATTTTCGCCGCTGCTTCAACAGTGGTACCCCCAGATAAATCAGTAGGCATTACCCTTTTTTTACCTAATGCATAGGGAGACATAGTAAACTCCCCTTTATTGGTTACGATTTTCGTATCGGCGGTTAAAGAAATTTCATCATACCCATCCAAACTATTAATTAAAGTAAATTCTTTGCCTAAGGATTGTAAAACATAATTATAAATACGGGTCATCTCTAAATTATAAACGCCAATTAACTGATACTTAGGTTGCGCAGGATTTACAATAGGACCTAGCATATTAAAAAAAGTGCGTACCCCTATATTTCGTCTTATAGGACCTACTATTTTTAAGGCAGGGTGAAACAAAGGTGCATGTAAAAAACAAATGCCCGCCTCCTTTACCTCTTTAGCTAATTGAGCTTGGTCATTTTTAAAAGTGTAGCCCAACTGTTCCATTACATTGGAAGCGCCACTTACACTAGAAGCGCCATAGTTACCATGTTTTACAACCGGCTGTCCTGCACCTGCTACAATAAAACAAGCCAATGTTGAAATATTAAAAGTGTCTTTGCCATCTCCTCCTGTTCCAACAATATCAATAGCGTTGTCTACGCCTACATCCACTTTCACGGCTAGTGATAACAAAGCGTCTCTAAATCCCATGAGTTCCTCAATGGTTATACTGCGCATTAAATATACGGTTACAAATGAAGTGACTTCATGTTCATTGTATTGGCCTTGTGAAATTTGAATCAATACTTCCTTCGCCTTTTCTCTGCTTAAGGTTTTGTGTTCAAATAAATATTGTAATAATTTTTTCATCTTGCTAATTCATTTTTACTTTTTCAACCAGTTTGCGATTATTTTTGCACCCTCTGGTGTTAAAACACTCTCCGGATGATATTGTACTCCTTTTACATCATATGTTTTGTGCTCTAGAGACATAATATGCCCCTCCTCATCCTTAGAGGTAATAATTAAATCTGAAGGCAAGTCATTTTCATTCACTATCCAGCTATGATAACGACCCACATTAAAAGTATTAGGCAACCCTTCAAACAAGGAACTAGAATTCGTTAAATGTATTGGTGTTGCAATGCCATGATACACTTTACTTAAATTACTTAAGCTGCCTCCAAAGGATTCCGCTATGGCTTGCTGTCCTAAGCAAACCCCAAAAATAGATTTACTTGCCGCATACTCTTTTATTAAGGGCAATAACAAACCCGACTCCGATGGAATACCCGGACCTGGTGATAATAAAATTTTATCATAGGCTTTCACAGCCTCTAATGTAATTTCATCATTGCGAAAGACTTCCACTTTTGCATCAACTGCAATTTCTCTAATCAACTGTACTAAGTTGTAAGTGAAAGAGTCGTAATTATCAAAAACTAAAATTTTCATGTGGTTTCTTTTTATTAATCGTGAATTTTTTCAGCCAACACCATTGCCATTTTTAAGGCATTTAATTTATTATTCACTTCCTGTAATTCATTTTTTGGAACACTTGCCGCAACCACACCCGCACCTGCTTGATAAGTAAGGGTATTTTGTTGACTCAAGAAAGTACGTATCATAATGGCTTGATTACAAGTACCATTAAAGCCCACAAAACCAATACAACCTCCATAATAAGAACGTTTTGTAGGCTCAATGGCATCTATTAATTGCATGGCTTTAAACTTAGGTGCCCCACTTAAAGTGCCGGCAGGAAAAGTTTTAGCAATTAAGTGAAAAGGATTTGACCCCTCGGTTACTTTTCCCTCCACTTCACTTACTAAATGAATAACATGACTATAATAATGTACCTGTCTATATTGTTTAACACGCACATCGGTACACACTCTACTTAAATCGTTGCGCGCTAAATCTACCAGCATTACATGCTCCGCATTTTCCTTAGGATCCTCTAATAATTGCTGCGTCATGGTCGCATCTAGCACCGCATCCCCTGTTCTTTTAAAAGTGCCTGCAATGGGATGCACCACTGCTTTTCCATGATTGATAATAATTTGTGCTTCTGGTGAAGAGCCCATTAATTTATAATCTCCATAATCAAAGAAAAATAAATAAGGCGAGGGATTAATATTTCTTAAAGTACGATATACATTAAACTCATCTCCTTGAAAGGACTGTTGGAAGCGTCTGCTTAAAACAATTTGAAATACATCCCCACGCATGCAATGCTGTATCCCTTTTTTTACCGCTTCCCGATAGGCTTCGTCGGTAAAATTAGAAGACTCTATTCCTTGCATGCTAAACGGATACTGAGGCACATCCTTACTCTTAATATTAGAAAGTAATGCTTCATATTCCGATTCAATACCATTTAATTTATTTTCACAAATAAATATTTCATCTTTAAAGTGATTAAATGCAATTACATACTGATACAAACGGTAACGCATTAAAGGGACAGCAGGAGCGCCTTCTTTAAATTTTATGGTATCAAAAAATGGAATCGAATCATAGGCCGTGTACCCATAAAGACCTTGTGCAAATGCCGCTTCTTTCACTTCCTGACCTTTCATTTCGTACTGCAGCATATACGCCCAAATTCTATCCGGGGCAGCATGTACATTTTGAATGGTTTCTTTTTCAGGATCTTGATTGGGATATTTAAATTCAATTTCATTTAAGGAAGAAATTTCTATACCGCCAATCGCATTCACACCAATAAAAGAGTAACTATTTTCAGAAGCATGCGAATCGGTGCTTTCTAATAATATCGTGTCTCGAAATCTATCTCTTAATCGTAGATAAATGCCTACTGGTGTAAATGTATCTGCCAACATCTTAGTGACAGTAGTTGTTATTTGCTTCTTTTGCATATCCTATTCTAAATTCTTTTCGTTTATATTTTGGCTACCTCTAAAAAAAATAAACCCCGACATCCAATGTCGGGGTTTATGTATATTTTGACAATAATAGCAATGTCACTACAATACCCCAACGGAGTTTGTATGCCACCACCACATATTGTTTATTTTAATCATTTTAATTCCTTTTTCTTTAGAGATACAAAATTAAGGCTTTGCGCAGTTCGCGCCAAAAAAATATCCTAGCAAATCAAATTCAATCCCAGGGCCACTATCCGCCGTTAGTATCCTATAAAACACCCTTGGTACTAGGCAATGCGTCGCTTTCTGGATTGCGTTTCACTGCCATTTTAATAGACTTGGCGAAAGCTTTGAAAATGGCTTCTATCTTATGGTGCTCATTATCCCCCTTACAACTAATATTTACATTGGCCTTAGCAGCATCACTAAAAGATTTGAAAAAGTGGAAGAACATTTCTGTTGGCATTTCTCCAATTTTTTCTCGTTTAAATTCCGCCTCCCAAACAATCCAGTTTCTACCCCCAAAATCAATTAATACTTTGGCTTCCGCCTCGTCCATTGGTAAGGCATATCCGTAACGCTCCATTCCTCTTTTATCTGATAAGCCTATGGCAAAAGCTTCCCCTAAGGCAATACCTACATCCTCTATCGTATGGTGTTCATCAATATGTAAGTCTCCTTCACATTTAATATTTAAATCCAACGCTCCATGTCTCGCAATTTGCTCTAACATATGATCAAAGAAACCTAAACCTGTTTCAATTTTAGCTTCTCCCTTCCCATCTAAATTTAATTCCACACTTATTTTAGTTTCTTTTGTGTTACGCACATGCGTAAGCTTTCTTAATCCTAATTTCAAGAAACTAAAAATCTCAGACCAAGTATTGGCTTCAAAAGCTATGAAAGATCTTAATTCCAATTCCTGCTCCACTGTTAAATTATGTAAGATCGATTTAAGGTAGATGGCTTTACATCCTATATTTTTTGCCAAAGCAATATCACTCCACCTATCTCCAATGACAAATGAGTTTGCGATATCAAATTTTGGATCTTTTAATAAATGAGCAACCAATGCAGTGCCTGGCTTACGGGTTGGTTGATTGTCTGCGACAAAAGTTTTATCAATAAAAATTTCGTCAAAAACAAAGCCTTCACCTGCCAATGTGCGCAACATCAAGGCCTGGTAAGGCTCAAAGTTTTCAGTGGGGTAAGTTGCCGTTCCCAAGCCGTCCTGATTGGTAACCATTACTTTATGAAACCCAAATGTTGAGGCGATCTTACTTAAATAAGTAATGGCTCCTGGAATAAAACTTGTTTTTGAAATGGAATCAATTTGAAAGTCTGATTTCGGTTCTTCTAAAATAACGCCATCTCTGTCTATAAATAAAATCGGTCTCATCTTTTTGTTTTAAATTCTTTCTATTTGTCTTTTACAAGCTTATCGGTTACTATTTTTTACTTCCCGCAGCCTTTACCTGCGCAGCCGTTATGGTAGATGCTTTATTACTCCAGCTTGTTCTTATATAACTTAATAAATTAGCGATATCCGCATCTTTTAAATCTGGATTGGCCGTCATTGCATTACTATAATAAAAACCATCTAAAGCAACTCGCTCACTATACCCTTTTTTAATAATGCGCACCAATCTTGCAATGTCAGTTCCAACTACATTGCTTGCCCCATCCAATGGCGCATTCATATTAGGCACACCCCCTCCGTCAGCTTGGTGACATACTAAGCATCTTGTTTCATATATTTTTTTTCCCTTTGTTATATCCTGTGCAGATACATTAAAAGCGAACCCTCCCATTAAAATAATTATGATCAACACTTTATTATAACTCATGCATTCCACATTTAAAAATTATAGTTTGTACTCATTAATGGTAACCAATTATTTAGCATAACTGATTTTAAAAATAGCTCCTTTATTATCATCACTTACATACAATGAACCATCAGGACCTTGTGCTAAACCACAGGGTCTTGCTTTTGCATTGCGTGGATTTTTTACTTTCTCATCGCCGGTTAAACCAGAAAATCCATTGGCAAATATTTCCCATTCCCCATTGGGTTTACCATTTTTGAAAGGTACAAAGGCAACAAAATATCCTTCCTGTGGAAGGGGTGCTCTATTCCATGAACCATGAAAAGCAATGAAAGCACCGTTTTTGTATTTTTCTGGGAATTGATTTCCTGTATAAAACAACAAAGCATTAGGTGCCATATGCGCTGGAAAAAATGCAATTGGATCAAGTGCGTTTTCGCCACCTTCTTTAATTCCATCACCACCATATTCAGGAGAAACTATTTTTTTCTTTTGATATGGATCAAAATAAACATAAGGCCATCCTGCATTATCGCCTTGTTTCATTTCATACATGGTTTCAGCAGGTAATTCTGCATTTTGATCGGCGGTATATAATTTAGGATAGAAACTACTTAATTGATCACGTCCGTGTTGTGTAACAAACAATGAATTGGTTTGCGTATTCCAATCTAACCCTACTACATTGCGCAATCCAGTAGCATATCTTATTCCATCACCATATACTTGGTTTTCTTTTTGGCTATCAAATTTCCAAATTCCACCTGCAGAATCTAAAACAGGACAAGGCATCATCCCTTTTGAACCTGGCATTCTGTCTTTTTCTTGACATGCATTTGAATAGGCACCAATATTTACATAAATATTACCTTGGCCGTCCAATGTGATGGATTTTGATTCATGCTGATTTCTATCTATTAACCCTTCTACAATAGTCTTAGGCCCTAAAGGATCTACTACTTCATCCTGGTCATTTAATTGATAAAGGAACACACCCGTGTTGGATGTTGCATACAAGGATTTTCCTTTTACAAAAATACCTGTACCTCCATATTTTCCCCATCCTGAAATTTTATCTGCAACGCCATCGTTATTTTTATCTTCTAAACGAATAATACTTTTCCCTGCTTTATTGGGATACATTAATTTGGCAAATACAACACCATTTGAGGTAATGGCAATATGTCTTGCACTACCAATGGTGTCTGCAAATAAGCTGGCTTTAAAACCAGCAGGCAATTTTAAGCCGGCATTGTTTTGTGCATTAGAGACAATGTTAATGGCAGCAAATACAAGTGCTAAAAAGATTTTTACATTTTTCATAATACTATTTGTGGGATTATTTTTTGTGAAACTATTTTATTTTAATTTTTTATTTCCTTTTAATTTAAATTATACAAGTAAGTCGCTATACTGTAAATGTTTTTTCAATCCATTCCGCCATAGCATCCACAAGTTCGGTATTCTCTTGTTCATTTCCAACCGTTAAGCGAACCGTATCCTCACAATTTGTTAAACTTGAACGGTCCCTTACAATAATGCCCTTTGAACATAAGAACTTATACAATTCTGTGGCCTTTGGAATTTTAACCAATAAAAAATTAGCATCCGAAGGGTACACTTTTTCAACCAGTGGCATAGAGGCAATCACTTCAGCAAGTGCAATACGCATTGCTACCAAATGTTGAATCATGTCATTTACCTGCCCCACTTCTTCTAATGCCTTTAACACTAATTCCTGTGCGACCATACTAATATTATAGGGCGCTTTTACTTTATTTAAATACCCCACAATGGCTTCATTGGCAAAACACATGCCCACTCTTAAACCCGCCAAACCCCAAGCCTTACTCAAGGTTTGTAAAACCACTAGATTTGGATAATCCTCCAGGGATTGTACAAAAGATTTTTGCTTCGAAAAGTTAATATAGGCTTCGTCTACAACAACCAATCCATTAAAGTGGTTTAATACCGTTTCAATATCAATTCGGTCTAAGGAATTCCCAGTTGGATTATTGGGAGAGCAGATCCAAATAATTTTAGTATTGTCATCCACTAATTGCTCAATATGTGCCACATTCAATTGAAAGTCCGCCAATAAGGGTGCCAATTTAATACCAATATTATTAATGTTTGCGCTTACCTCATACATTGGATACGTGGGTGGACAAATTATAATATTGTCTTTGCCTGGTTCACAAAATGCCCTGAATAATAAGTCAATAATTTCATCACTACCATTGCCTAAAAAAATTTGAGCTGCAGGAACTTTTTTTATAAAGGCCAATTTTTCTTTTATTGCTTTTTGATACGGGTCCGGGTAACGATTGTACCATTTTGTTAAAGGCGAACCCAAACTATTTTCATTGGCATCTAACAATATACGCGCTTCCCCAGTATACTCATCCTTTGCAGAAGCGTACGGTTTTAATTTTTCAATATTGGGTCTTACTATTTTTTTTATATCAAATTGCATATGCTACATTTTTGATGCTATATCATTTAATCTGACCGCAACAGCATTTCCATGCGCATCCAAGCCTTCTGCTCCTGCCATTTCCATAACCGCTTTGCCAATATTAATCAGCCCACGTTCAGTTAATTGCTGAAATGTAATTTTTTTCACAAAACTATCTACACTTACACCACTATATGCATTGGCATAGCCATTGGTAGGCAAAGTGTGATTGGTTCCACTTGCATAATCCCCCACTGACTCTGGCGAATAATTACCTATAAAAACCGATCCTGCATTCACTACTTTCTCCGCTACAATTTCGGCGTTTTCAATGGACATAATTAAATGCTCGGGAGCATATTGATTAATCAATTCTAGTGCCTC
>CAIOYQ010000026.1 GCA_903862505.1 uncultured Bacteroidota bacterium | reverse complement strand
TTCCCACTTCAACAACATTTCTTGTGCTCCTTTTTGGATAGGTGCTTCTTTCTCTGCTAACTCCTGTGTCATGCCACCAGCCACTAGTTCAGCTACCTCTGCTTTATAAGCATCATTGTATTTAACGTAGTAATCGCCTACAAAGTGATCTCCTTTTTGTTGGGTATCAGAAGGAGTGGCTCCATTTGCAAATAACTGCCATGCAATCATACTTTTACAAATATGAATGCCTCTATCATTTACAATACATGTTTTTACCACCTCATTGCCTTGTAGTTTTAAAATCTCGGCAATACTCCAGCCTAAAAAGTTATTTCTTAAATGACCTAAGTGTAAAGGCTTATTGGTATTAGGGGAGGAGTACTCCACCATAATTTTTCTGGGTGCATTATTTTTTGGCAACAAATCATCTGGTGTTGCATTTTTTATGGTATCTAGCCAAAATGCATTACTAATGCTAAAATTCAAAAATCCTTTTACGATATTAAAATCAGTCAAAACGCCTGGCATAGCAGTTAACATGGCGGCGCCTAATTCATTGCCCAATAGGTCTGGGCTTTTGCCTAATTGTTTTACGAACGCAAAAAGCACAATGGTATAGTCCCCCTCAAATTCTGGTTTAGTAGCATTGACCAATACTTGCTCAGGTTGTATTTGGACACCATATAATTGGTGAATACAATTGGCTGTATGCTGTTTTAAATTAAGGATCAAATTCATAAAAAAGGGGTTACCGATTGCAAAAGTAATTAATTAAGGTTACCTTTAAGCTATTGATGTTTAAACTACACGATTTTATTAGCAAATTAATACTTGACCTAATTGATTGGGTATATCCTTTATTTAGGAAACTCATGCCCATTCATACCTTTCGATATGCAGCTTGTGGAGGGGGAAATACGGTATTAGATATTCTTGGTTTTTATCTTTCCTACAATTTCCTATTTCAAAAAATGCCAATACATATTGGATGGCTTACCATTAGCCCTCATATAGCCTCATTTATGGTAAGTTTTTGCGTAACCTTTCCCATAGGCTTTTACTTAAGTAGGTACGTTGTTTTCCAGGAAACTGCAGTTAAAAAGAGGGCACAGTTATTAAAATATTTCCTAGTTGTATTGGGCTGCATTCTATTAAATTATATTTTCCTTAAGTTATTTGTAGACTATTTAAGTTGGTATGCAACGCCTGCTAAAATAGTGACTACCTTTTTCGTGGTTATTTTTAGCTATACTAGTCAGAAAAACTACACTTTTAAGTCCACTCAGTCTGGAGATATTGAAGCCATCTAACTGCCTTTTCTACACATTTATTCATTTTGTATGCCAATTTTGGCCTAAACTAAACAGGATTTCCTGCCATTTATGCCATTTTTTCACCCATAATAGGGATAAGCCATTGTGGCACAATGATTGTCTTTAATCAAGTAATTAATCATTGAAAATCAATCATTATGGCAAAAATAATAGGAATTGACTTAGGTACCACAAACAGTTGCGTATCAGTTATGGAAGGTGGCGAACCAGTAGTAATCGCAAATGACGAAGGTCGTAGAACAACCCCTTCGGTGGTTGCCTTTCTAAAGAATGGCGAACGAAAAGTAGGTGACCCTGCAAAAAGACAAGCCATCACGAATCCGCAAAACACTATTTCTAGTGTCAAGCGTTTTATGGGTCGTCGTTTTAACGAAATAACAGAAGAGAAATCTCACTGGAGTTACAAAATTGTACAAGGCGAAAATGATACCGTACGCGTAGACATTGATGGCCGTATGTTCACACCTCAAGAAATTTCTGCAATGGTTTTACAAAAGATGAAAAAAACAGCAGAAGATTATTTAGGGCATGAAGTAACCGAAGCGGTGATTACCGTTCCTGCCTACTTTAATGATGCACAAAGACAAGCAACGAAAGAAGCAGGTGAGATTGCTGGTTTAACAGTTCGTAGAATTGTGAACGAGCCGACGGCTGCAGCATTAGCATATGGCTTGGATAAAAAGAATATCGAACAAAAAATTGCGGTGTTTGACTTAGGAGGTGGAACTTTTGACGTATCTATCTTGGATTTAGGAGATGGCGTATTTGAAGTAAAATCTACCAATGGTGATACACACTTAGGTGGGGATGACTTTGATAAAGTAATCATGGACTTTTTAGCAGATGAATTTAAAAATCAAGAAGCAATTGATTTAAGAAAAGATCCAATGGCTTTACAACGTTTAAAAGAAGCTGCAGAAAAAGCAAAAGTGGAATTAAGTTCTTCTACAGAAACTGAAATCAACTTGCCTTATATTACTGCAATAGACGGTGTTCCAAAGCACTTAGTATTAAAATTAACAAGAGCGAAATTTGAATCTTTAGCAGATAATTTATTTTCACGTTGTATTAAGCCATGTGAAATTGCTTTGAAAGATGCAGGTTATTCTATTAGTCAAATTGATGAAGTAATTTTAGTAGGAGGTTCTTCAAGAATTCCTAAAGTACAAGAGTTGGTAGAAAAGTTCTTTGGTAAAAAACCTAACCGATCTGTTAACCCAGACGAAGTGGTTGCGATTGGTGCAGGTATCCAAGGTGCAGTATTAACAGGTGATGTGAAGGATGTATTGTTATTAGACGTGACTCCATTAAACTTAGGTATTGAAACCATGGGTGGTGTCATGACAACGATGATTGCTTCTAACACAACCATTCCAACAAAGAAGACAGAAGTTTACTCAACAGCTAGCGATAATCAACCTGGTGTACAAATTCATGTAATACAAGGAGAGCGTCCAATGGCTGCACAAAATAAAAGTTTAGGTATGTTTAACTTGGATGGTATCCCACCAGCACCAAGAGGCGTCCCACAAATTGAAGTCACTTTTGACATTGATGCGAACGGTATCTTAAACGTAAGTGCAAAAGACAAAGGAACAGGTAAAGAACAAAAAATCAGAATTGAAGCGGGTAGTGGTTTAACTAAGGAAGAAATTGAAAAAATGAAAGCCGAAGCAAAAGCCAACGAAGCATCTGATAAAATAGAGAAAGATAGAGTTGAGAAATTAAATGAAGCAGATAGCTTAATATTTCAAACAGAAAAGCAACTAAAAGAGTTTGGAGATAAAATTTCTGCAGAGAAAAAAGCACCTATCGAAACTGCTTTAGCATCTTTAAAAGTTGCTCACCAAGCGCAGGATGTTGCACAAGTGAATATTGCGTTAGAGCAGATGAATGCTGCCTGGACTGCTGCTAGTGAAGAAATTTACAAAGCACAACAATCAGGTGCAGAAGCAGGTGCTGCTCCAGGCGCTGACGCAGGTCAAGCGAATGGCGGTGCAAGCAACGATACGGTGGAAGACGCACAGTTTGAAGAAGTAAAGTAATCAATTCGGGTTGCCCGATTTATTGATAAGGTTTTAAAGAGCCCTCCGGAAACGGGGGGCTTTTTTGTTATCCCTATCAATGCATTTTATATCGTAGGATTTAAATATCTTTGGCACTCAATTTTGGGTATTAATGAAGAAGAACCATGCAAAAAATACAGTGAGTAATACTGTAAAACCTACTGCTGAAAAAAAGGGTGGAGTTGAAGCTAACGAATACTTTTCGGTCATTTTTACGGCTATTTATTTGCTAGTTCACTTTGTAACGGATTGGGGTGGTGCTGACGTGATGGGGTCGCAGTGGTTATTTACGGGGACCTTAGATTTTATTGTATTGGTATATATCATAATTAATGCTAAGCAATATAGTGTAGCCATTGAAAATATTTTTAAACATAAGTTTACACTACTATATACCTTTTTTGTGCTTTGGGCATTGGGTTCTTATTTTTATGCAATTAACCCTACAGAGTCTTTGGTTTGTTTAGGACGCTTAGTATCTACTTTCCTTATTTTTATTAATCTTTCTATTTTATTTTATAAAAAAAATTACGAGTGGATTTTCCAGTCGGTCGCTTATGTTATTACGGCGATCTTAATTTATGATGCCCTTTTTGTGTTATCTAATTTCACAAAGAATTTAGACACCATGAATTTGGATCAAAACATTTTAGCCTTAATGGGAAACCACGGAAACAAGAACGTAATGGCGGCAAGCTTGGTGATAAAAATTCCTTTTTGCTTGTACGTAGTTTTAAATAGTAAGATTGTTGGTAAAATGATAGGTATCTTAGGATTACTACTTGGTTTGATAAGCCTTTTTGTTTTAAATACTAGATCCACCTTTGTTGCCATTATCTTAATTGGCATTCTTTTTATTGCGTTTACTGTTTTAAGCATGGGTAAGCAGCAAATTAAAAATATTTTAGTACGCATTGCGTTTTTCATTATTCCTTTAGTGGTGTCTTATTTTGCAGCGAATGCATTGTTGAAAAATGCATTAAGTATGCAAGATACAGCTGGTGGATATGGCACCATCGAATCGAGATTAAAAACAATAAATATTAAGGATAATGAAAGTAGTCGTATTCATTTATGGGGCACAGCCTTTGATTACTTTAAAAAACATCCCATACTAGGGGGTGGTTATGGGAACTGGAAGCTTGCATCTATACCTTATGAAAAATCTGTTGCTAACGAATTATTTGTTCCTTATCATTCCCACAATGATTTTATTGAGAATGCTGCGGATTTAGGTTTGTTAGGGGGGCTTGCTTATTTAGGACTCTTTGCCTTCCTTTTTTTATTTACAATTCAAGCATTTTTTAAATCTAAATATCAAAAGTATCGGGAAATCATTGGTTTTTCTTTTTTAGGGATTACCTGTTATTTTGTGGATGCGTTTTTAAACTTCCCAGCAGAAAGGCCAGCCATGCAAACCATGTTTACCGTATGTAGTGCTTTAGTCATTGCTCCTTATTTTTTAGTGCAGCATACAGATGAAATCAAAAAGAAATGCTCCGCGTTTATTCCCACCTTGTATTTTATTATCGCTTTCTTATTGATTACGCCATCTATATATATTGCTAATGAAGTGTATGGTTCATTTAAAATTCAGAAATATGTAATGGGGGAAATTAATGCAAATCCGGTGTATGCGACCGATTCAGTGACCAGGTTGCCTAATATACCTAATTTATCTACCTCTGCTTTGCCTATCAAGGCTTTAATCGCTAGATATTATATTAGAGATAAAAATTACCCTCAGGCCATTAAATTATTGAAAGAAAGTGCTAAGGACAATCCGTTCATTCACTACAATGATTTTTTATTAACCAGTGTTTATGCGTCATTAAATAATTATGACAGTACATTATATTATGCAAAGCAAGCCTTTTATAATTGGCCTAGGGCAACGAGTTATTATAAGAATATGATTTTTGCGGCTGTTAGAAAAAAAGACACGGTGGAATTAGAGAAGGCATTTGCAACTTCCATTAAATATTCCAATACCGCACTTACTTATGAAGAATACATTAAAGGTTCATTTGAATTAAGAAGTAAAACGCCTGCACAATTAAATGCTTTACTAGATACTGCAGCTAAGAAATTTCCGAAGGATGATTTTAGTAAAACTAGAACCATTATAAATAGTAATGGCGCCGTTGCTTCAACAACCAATCAATTTGCTGTTTTAGGATTACAAAGTTTTCAAAAAGGGAATTTTTTAGAAGCTGCAGCAAACTATAAGAAAGCAATTCAATTAGAACCTGCTAATTTCACTCATTATGAGAATACTGGAATCTGTTTGTATTCTGCCAAAAATTTCACGGATTGTATTTATTATTTTGATAAAGCTGCTGGCTTTAAAGAAAATAACACCGGTAAATCACAGTTTTATAAAGGAGTTGCTTTAATGAATACTGGAAAAAAAGATCAGGCTTGTAGGGCTTTGAATGCAGCAAAAGCAAAGGGCTATACCGAAGCTGACCAATTTATTAAAACCAATTGTCAGTAATTCCGTACTTTCGCGCGGTATAAATTTTTACAATGAAGCGAATTGAACGCCATAGAGCCATATTAGGAGTAGATGATAAAGCAACTTTAAGTGATTTAAAGAAAGTTTATCGTAAGATTATGATGGAGTGGCATCCTGACAAATTTCAGGACAGTGAGGAGTCTAAAAAGATGGCCGAAGAAAAATCTACTAAATTAATTGCGTCCTATCATTTTTTAGTGAGTGTACATGTTGAGACTCATGCCGCTTCAAAGACGGAATATACAGCTACCATTATGGAGGCGAGCATTGATGATTTTGAATTTAAATCTGAAATTCTACGGGTTGTTTTTTCCGATGGCAACGAATATGAATATTACGGCGTTCCTAAGGCCATTTATGTTAAATTGGTGAATTCAGATACACCAGACCGATTTGCCCGTAGGCATATTTACGAGAATTATCTATATCGTAGTACTAGTAAAATAGTAGGGGATAACTAAGTACACCTTTACATTCTGTTTATATTTCATTTTATTTAGTGTTGATTCCATTAAACAAGGTAAATTTTACGCGTCTTGTAAGTAGTTACGCTTAGGTTTAGTTAAATTTGTAATTCAAATAGTCAAATAATTAATATGGAAAATAGTCAAGAAGCAAAATGCCCTTTTACAGGTGCAATAGCTACACCGGGTAAAGTAGGAAATGCAGCAATGGGTACTAAAAATCAAGATTGGTGGCCGAATCAATTACGTTTAAATATTTTGCGTCAACATTCAAATATGACCAATCCAATGGATCCTGATTTTGATTACGTCAAGGAATTTAATGCTTTGGATTTAAAAGCAGTTAAAGCGGACATTGAAATTTTAATGACTACTTCTCAGGACTGGTGGCCAGCAGATTATGGACATTATGGCCCTTTCTTTATACGTATGGCTTGGCATAGTGCAGGTACTTATCGTACCACAGATGGTCGCGGTGGTGGTGGTGCTGGTATGCAACGTTTTGCTCCATTAAATAGCTGGCCTGATAATACCAATTTAGATAAAGCGCGTTTATTATTATGGCCAATTAAAAAGAAGTATGGTCAAAAATTATCTTGGGCCGATTTAATGATTTTAGCAGGTAACTGTGCACTAGAATCAATGGGCTTTAAGACTTTTGGTTTTGCAGGTGGAAGAGAAGATGTTTGGGAGCCACAGGAAGATGTGTATTGGGGAAATGAGCGGGAGTGGTTAGGAGACAAGCGTTATACAGGAGATAGAAATTTAGAAAATCCATTAGCAGCTGTACAAATGGGATTAATATATGTGAACCCAGAAGGCCCTAATGGTAATCCAGATCCTATAGCTTCTGCAAGAGACATTCGTGAAACTTTTGCACGTATGGCAATGAATGATGAAGAAACCGTTGCCTTAATTGCAGGTGGGCATACATTTGGTAAAACACATGGCGCTGCAGATCCAATGAAATATGTAGGTAATGAGCCAGCTGCTGCAGATATTGCTGAGCAAGGACAAGGATGGAAAAATACATTTGGGGCAGGAAATGGAGTACATACTATTACCAGTGGGTTAGAAGGAGCTTGGACGACTACACCAACAAAGTGGAGTAATAATTATTTTGAAAACTTATTTGGATATGAGTGGGAGTTAACAAAAAGTCCTGCCGGAGCCCATCAATGGAAACCTAAAGCTGGTGCAGGTGCAGGAACCGTTCCAGATGCGCATGACGCATCTATTAAGCATGCACCAATGATGTTAACGACTGATATTGCTTTAAGATTAGATCCAGCCTATGGACCTATTTCAAAAAGATTTTATGAAAACCCAGATCAATTCGCAGATGCATTTGCAAGAGCATGGTTTAAATTAACGCATCGTGATATGGGACCTCGTTCAAGATATTATGGAGCAGAAGTACCAAGTGAAGTATTAATTTGGCAGGATCCATTACCAGCTGCAACCTATGCTGGTATTGATCATAAAGATGTGGATACATTAAAAACTAAAATAGCTACAGCTGGACTTAGCATTTCACAATTGGTTGCTACGGCTTGGTCAAGTGCTTCTACTTTCCGTGGTTCTGATAAAAGAGGAGGAGCTAATGGAGGAAGAATACGTTTAGCACCACAAAAATACTGGGCTGCCAATAATCCAACACAACTTTCTAAAGTGTTAGATGCATTAGAAGCGATCCAAAAAGATTTTAATGCAAGCAATGCCCCTAAGCAAGTATCTATTGCAGATTTAATTGTTTTAGCAGGAGGAGTAGGTATTGAAATGGCTGCAAAGAATGCAGGTAAGGAAATTAAAGTACCATTTACTGCAGGAAGAGTAGATGCAACGGAAGCGGATACCGATGTAGAATCTTTCGCAGTATTAGAACCGATAGCAGATGGTTTTAGAAATTATATCAAACCAGGAAATGTGGTTTCACCTGAGGAAATGTTAATTGACAAAGCACAGTTATTAACCTTAACAGCTCCAGAATTAACGGTTTTGGTAGGTGGCTTACGCGTATTAAATACGAATTATGACGGTTCTAAACATGGTGTGTTTACCAATACGCCAGAGGCACTAACCAATGACTTCTTCACAACCTTAATTGATTTTAGTACTACTTGGTCGGCTGCTGCTACAAATGGTTTTTTTGAAGGTAAAGAAAGAGCAACGGGTAATGTTAAGTATACTGGATCTAGAGTGGATTTAATATTTGGTTCTAATTCTGAATTGCGTGCTTTAGCCGAAGTGTATGCTAGTGACGATGCAAAGGATAAATTTATAAATGACTTTGTGGGCGCCTGGACTAAAGTGATGAACTTAGATAGATTTGATATTAAATAATCACATCATTAATTTTTAACAATAATAGTAGTACTAAATCTTATGAAAATGAAAACTAAAATTTTAACAGCAATTGCAGTCTTTTTTGCATTGCAGGTAACTGCTCAAGTAAATGTTTTCCGTGGTCCAGGATTTGAAATAAGTTATCCTACTAGTTTTAAAGCTCATGGTGCTCCTGGGTCTTTAGATATAAATCCAGAAAGTGTTTTCTTTTCTTCACCAGATAATTTAGTTGAATTTTATATTTTTTCTCCTATGGGCAGGGGTGTTGCCAATGATATTGCGCTAAAGTCTAATGAAAAGCAATCAGCGGTTCAAGCAACTAATGGTAAAGCCACCAATGCAAAGTTTTGGACCATTACGGCCAAGGATAAAAGCTATGAAAGAACCTACCAGGAATCTATTGATGTAAAATCTGGAGACAACTGGGTAATTGGGTTAAAATATAAAAACCAAGCAGCATTTGCCAAATATAGAAATGAATATTTAGCATTTAAAAAGTCTTATCGTAAAACAAATGCAGGGACTGCCGTTGCAACTGTTGCTGTAGGTACGAAGTTAAATGCAAGCTTTGCATACGAGGAAAAGGATGATGCTGAAACAGGCAGTACTATAACAACCGTTTATTTATTGTATAAAGATAATAAAATCAAAGTAGGAGATGTTCGTGGTTCTGCAGATAATATTGAGAAAGAAAATTTCAAAATGAGACAAATTCCGAACACTGCAATTGCGGCATGTGGAGCTTGGTTTGGAGGTTCTGGATCTTATTATTACATCATTCAAAAAGGGGATAAACTGGCTTTATTTCAAGGGAATAATGGTGAAGAAGATCCTAAGGTTTATTGGAATAAATTAAAAGAGTTTTAATTTATTTGTTTAAAATTAAGGAGTAGATTTTAGATATAAATCTTTAGTTAGCTTTCTTACTTCTTCCATGAATTTTTTCCCTGGATCACTTTTATAAGTAATATACTTGGAATCAGTTTCTTTCCAAAGTGGGGTGTTTCTAAATTGAGTGTATTCTGAATGACCAATTAAGTATTCAATCTTATATTTTTTGGCCAAGTGCCTTACTAAACCTGCATTGGCAACAACCTGTTCTTCCGTTAAAGGATTTTTATCACTTCCGATATTTTCAACACCAATGGCGCAATAATTTAACCCAATGGCATGTCTAGCTAAATAGTTATCTGGCATTAATTGGTATATTTTACCATCTCTGTCAATTAAAAATTGAGATCCTACATTTAGTGCACTTACTCTTTT
>CAIOYQ010000025.1 GCA_903862505.1 uncultured Bacteroidota bacterium | reverse complement strand
TTTGACCATTTTTTTATTGAGTAATTATTTATCTGCACAAACAGTTTGGGAAAATCCCAATGCAGGTGTTTATAGTTACTTAAGTAGAATGGCGCAAAAAGGATTAGTGGTATTTGATGATGCTATCCAACCTGCTACCCGCGAACAAATTACCATAGCACTCAATTCACTTTCCAGTATTCATAATAAATTATCTGATATTGAACGCAAGGAATTGTTATTTTATGCGCAGGAATACAATTCCATCGCAACAGATACCACCACTATTAGTATATTGGTAAAAGATAATTACAAACGTCCTCGATTTTTTGATATTAGCTCTAAGGACTTTAATGTAAAGATAGATCCCATTATTGGAGATAAATTTATTTTAGGCAATGGGAAAATTATTAACCAGGTTAGTAATGGCGTTCAGTTATGGGGAACCGCTGGCAAACATTGGGGCTATCAACTATACTATCGCGATTACACCGAAAAAGGAGCAGTAAGGGATTATTACAACGCAAAAGGGTTGAGTTTTAAAAGAGAAGAACCTACTACGGGTATTATTATTGTAGGACTTAACGACGATAAAAAAATCAACTACTCCGAAATCCGTGCCAATATCACTTATCGTTTTAAAAAAGGCATGATTAGTTTTGGTAAAGACCGAATGCTATGGGGCTATGGTGAAACAGGACGTATTGTATTAGATCAAAAAGCGCCTTCCTATCCTTATATAAGATTCGATTACGAGCCCATCAAAAATCTACGATTTAATTATATGCATGCTTGGTTAAATAGCAATATCATTGACTCAGCTAGCAGCTATTTAACACATACAGGTGGCGTAAGTGGTGATATAAGAGTGGTGTATAAACCTAAATTCTTAGCAACACATAGTGTGTCTTATAATTTTAAAAATGGATTAATGGCTTCCTTGGGAGAGTCGGTAATTTATAGTGACAAAATGGATCCAGGCTTTTTAATCCCCATTAACTTATTTAAAATTTACGATAACAATAAAAGTAATTACTTAATTAATGCAGGCGCCAATGGGCAATACTTTTTTCAATTAAGTTCTCGAAATCAATTTAAGAACACACATTTATTTGCGACTGTATTTATTGACGAGTTAAGAATTGCTACCATGTTGAATGCAAAAAAATCCAGAAACCAATTAGGCTACACGATTGGTGGATCCAAAACCGATATGTTCATCCCCTATTTAACATTGGGTGGTGAGTACACCAAGGTTAACCCATTTGTATATAGTAATTTATTGCCTGCACAGTTTTATACTCAATATGATTATAGTTTAGGCGACTGGATGGGTAATAATTTTGACCGTTTCGTATTGTTTGGAAAATACAACCCTAAACCAAGGTTAAGCCTATACGCACATATACAAAGAATTAGAAAAGGAGGCGCCGGAACCATAAAGCAACAATACGAAGCGGAGCCACAACCTAGGTTTTTGTTTGAGTTGCAAAAAAAGAGATATGATGTATTGTTAAAAGCCAATTACGAGTACTATAATAATTTATATGTATTCTCGAGCTTTCAATTCATTCACAATATTAGTTTTGATAAAAAAATTAAAGACGAAACTGTTTTTCAATTAGGTTTTAGTTATGGACTT
>CAIOYQ010000024.1 GCA_903862505.1 uncultured Bacteroidota bacterium | reverse complement strand
GTTTTAATAAGTACCGTAGCGGGTGCTTGGAGATATTTAATTGGAGACACCATTAGGTTCATTGATAAAGCGCGCGCAGAAATAATTATTACAGGGAGAACGAAACATTTTTTAAGTCTTGTAGGGGAGCACCTAAGTGTTGACAATATGAACAAGGCAATACAAGTAGTATGTGAAGATTTAAATATTTCCATCCCAGAATATTGCGTGACCGGCGTGCCCGCAGATAATTTATTTGCACACCACTGGTATGTTGCTTGTGATCATGTAGTAGACGAAAAGTTACTAATTAAAAAAATTGATCATCAATTAATTTTGTTGAACGATGATTATGCTGTTGAAAGAAAAAGCGCTTTAAAAGACATTCGCATTACCATTTTGTCTGAAAAAACATTTATGTCTTTTTTAGAAAGCAAGGGAAAAGTAGGTGGACAACATAAATTTCCAAGAGTATTAAAAGGTGATCTTTTGAAGGATTGGAAAAACTTTATCTCAATACATTAATATGATTGCACCTATCATCAAGGGATTGTTACTTGGTATTATTTTAAGTATTTCAGTTGGACCTGTTATTATTGCTATACTAAAACAAAGTTTAACCAACGGAAAATCATCGGGTTACGCCTTTGTATCGGGCGTTTCAGCCAGTGACATTACATTGCTTATTATTTGTAATGTTTTTACACAGTTATTTGATGTTGTCCTGGCGCACAAAACCATTATTGCGGTGGTGGGTGCCGCTTTCTTGTTCGCGATGGGTGTACACACTCTTTATTTTAAAAAAATATCACTTGATAATTTGAATGAAGAAAATAAAAAACAAATGCGCAGACGAGATTTAGTTGGCGTTTTTGTTTCAGGCTACTTAATGAACGTACTTAATCCGAATGTTTTTTTGTTTTGGTTTGCTTGGACAGCTGCCATTGGTGTAAGTGCATCAGAAAGCAATAATTCAATTTTATATAAAATTCTTGCTTTTGGATCCTGTTTGCTTTTTGTTTTAATATCAGATCTGGCCAAAGTGGTGCTGGCGGGAATATTAAGACCAAGGCTTACCGAAAAAACCTTGATTAGGGTAAATCGTATTTCGGGAATCATTATACTCATTTTTAGTGCGGTGCTTTTTTATGGTGCCCTAACCTATTAGGAGGCGGCAGCTGTTGTTGGTAATTTTTTAACAATTATGCTTGGGGTATCTTTAATAGAAGACGCTTTTTATAAAGATTAGTTAGTAAATTGTACTGTGAAAAAAATTACTTCTTTAATATTGATACTGTTTTTTTTAGTGAGCACCGCGCGCGCACAGGGCGGTCAACTATTGGCCTTAAAAGAAAAAGGCATTATTGTACGATCCTTTACAAGCGGGAGTTACATTAAATTTAAATTCGTAAACCAACAATGGATTACGGGATATGTGGATTGGGTGAAAAAAGACTCTATTCAGGTAAATCAGTTTGCTTTGCAACCCATAATGACCTCCTATGGTACTTATGCCGAAGACACCTTAAAAGTGGGACCCATAAAACTTCATGTTAATGAGATTATTGGATTTTCAATGGAGAAGGGGCACTACACGAGTGTATTCACTAATGGTGCTTTGCTACAGGTAGCGGGTCCGCTTTATGCAGGTTTAAATATTTCCAATTCTATTATTAAAAAAGATCCTGTTTTTAGTAATCGCAATCTTCCTCAAATTGCAGGTGGAATTGTGACTTGGCTATTGGGATCCCTGCAACGCAAAACACATCCAAACTATAGGCCTATTGGAAAACGCTTTAGTGTTGAAATCATATAATAATAATTGTGATTAAAAAAATATTTCGATTTTTTTTATATTTAATTATTGCCTCCTTTGTGTACGTGCTTATTATTAAATTGGTAGCGCCCCCCATTACCATTACACAAATTACCAATGCATTTGGTTTAGGATTAAAACGAGATTATATAAGTTGGGAAGATATGGGGTATAATATTAAACTAGCCGCCATTGCAAGTGAAGACCAGTCTTTTACAGATCATAGTGGGTTTGACTGGGATGCTATGGAAAAAAGTTTACGCCCAAAAAAGAAAAATAAGAAATCAAAAATTCCCTTTGGTGGCGGTGCTAGTACAATTTCACAACAAACTGCTAAAAACGTTTTCTTATGGCAGGGCGGTAGTTACGATAAATACATTCGCAAGGTTCCAGAATTTTATTTCACCTTTTTAATTGAAAAAATTTGGGGTAAAAAAAGAATACTAGAAGTGTATTTAAATGTGATTGAAACCGGGCCGGGTTGTTTTGGTATCGAAGCCGCGGCGCAACATTATTTTAACAAGTCCGCAAAAAATTTATCGCGCACCGAGGCTGCGATGATTGTGGCAGGTTTTCCAAATCCTAAAAATTTTACTGCAAAGCCAATGACAAAGCGCGTGGCATGGCGATATCCGCAAATATTAAGAGAGATGAATAATATTGAAGGGGACGAGGATATAAGTGCATTATTAAAAAACAAATAAGATGTCTTATGCTGCTTAAATTAATTTTTCAATGAACGCAATCGCGGTTTGAGTTCTCTCCACTCCCGTTCCACTTACAATTCCCCAGGGCGTCTTTTGGTTGATAAGTGTTTCTTTATAAATCGTAAACAACTCCTTGCGGTGTTCTTCATTTGGATATTCGCGCATTTCATCTGCTGTCCAGGGAAGGTCGATATCACACAATAAATAAGCGTCGTATTTTCTTTCGTTTATTTTTTGTAAAATAAAAGGGTGGCAGTTATTAAACACATATTCACACCACACTTTCATCACATGCATATCTGTGTCAATTATTAACAAGTCGCGCGCTTTTTCCACATGCGCATCCTCGCCAAGCAGTTGTCCTTTTGCAATGGTGAGTAAATCGTCATAGGTATAGTTAGTTCCGTTTTTAGATAGATATTGGCGCGCGTATTCGGGACACCAGTTGGTGTTATAATGCTTTGCGAGTGCTTCACATAGTGTAGATTTACCAGTAGACTCAGGACCGATTATTACTATTTTTTTTATGCTACTCATTGGTTAATTAAAATTTATGATATAATCATTTTTATATTTTCGTTTCCTGCTTTTAATTATTTTTTGCTGCTTTTTTATACCAAGATTGCCAACCAGCGATTGCCAAAAATAATAATATTAAAAATTGAACACTCGTAAACGCATACCCCTTCGTAAAATAAAGGGGGATAGAAGCTATATTGGTTAATATCCACCAAATCCAGCTCTCCACTTTTTTCTTGGCCATTAACCACATCGCTGTATAAGCGGTTGCACTTGCAAACGCATCGGCCCAAGGAATTGCCTCGGGAGCAAATGCTGTTTTTGCATAAGAAAGTGCTGCATAAATAACCACATAAAATATGGTAAAAAAAGCAAGCTGTTGTAGCCACTCTTTTTTTGTACTAGCTGTAATTTGTAATACCAATGTTTTGTGATCTTCTTTTTTGCGGGTCCACAAATACCATCCATAAAAACTCATTATGGTATAATACAGGTTAACGCTTGCTTCGCCCAATAAATGACCTTTGTAGCTTAAGTAAATATAAAAAGTGGTGTTAATAAGCCCCGTTGGAAATACTAAAATGTTTTCTTTCCTGCTATACCATACCGATACAATACCCGCAATCACCGCAACCGCTTCCACCCAACCGGTTTGAATCAATCCATTATATATTGCTTGTAAAATGTCTGGCATTGCTTGCTCTTTAATTATTTTGATTTGTTATATAGATTTACAAAAATCATTTAGCTGTTTTCATTTTATCTAATTGCGATTCTAATAAAAACATTTCGTCTCTTGTTTTTGCGGCTTCCATAAAATCCATCGCTTTTGCAAATTTATCCATTTGTTTTTTAGTATCCTTAATGGCTTTTTCTATTTGTGGAATCGTTTTAAATTCACTATACTTTGTGCTGTCCTCAGCTAATACATTAATTTCATCCGTGGTGCGCACATTCATATTGTTTAGCGTGTATCCTTTAATATCTAATACCGAACCCTGTGCCATCACCTGTTCAATGCTTTTTACCACCGTGGTTGGGGTGATATTGTGTTCGGCATTATATTTGGTTTGTTTTTCGCGGCGGCGATTGGTTTCGTCAATCGTGCGTTGCATACTTTTTGTAATACTGTCCCCATAAAAAATAACACGACCATTTACATTGCGCGCGGCCCTTCCTGCGGTTTGAGTAAGTGATTTTTCATTTCTTAAAAACCCCTCTTTGTCTGCATCCAAAACCGCCACCAGAGACACTTCTGGAAGATCTAAGCCTTCTCTTAATAAGTTGACGCCCACCAACACATCAATAATCCCAAGTCTTAGTTCCCTTAAAATTTCAACACGCTCTAGTGCATCAATATCACTGTGAATATATTTAGACTTAATTTGAATTTTTTGCAAGAAGCGATCCATTTCTTCGGCCATCTTTTTAGTAAGTGTAGTGACCAATACTCGATCGCCTTTTTCTACCTGCAACGCAATTTCATCTAATAGGTTGTCAATTTGATTTTTAGTGGGGCGCACTTCAATGGGTGGATCTAATAATCCTGTTGGTCTTACTACTTGTTCCACAATGACGCCACCCGTTTTTTCTAGTTCATATTCTCCTGGTGTCGCGCTCACAAAAATAGACTGTCCAATAAAATTTTCAAATTCATTAAAATTAAGTGGTCGGTTGTCAATGGCGCTCGGCAATCTAAATCCATACTCCACTAAATTCATTTTTCTACTTCTATCTCCACCATACATGCCGCTAATCTGTGGGATTGTTTGATGACTCTCATCTATTACGCATAAAAAGTCTTTCGGAAAATAATCCAATAAACAGAAAGGCCTTGTGCCTGGTACGCGTCTGTCAAAAAAACGAGAATAGTTTTCAATGCCTGTACAGTATCCTAGTTCTCTAATCATTTCAAGATCATATTCCACCCGCTCCTTTATCCTTGCGGCTTCTAGGTGTTTGCCCACATTTTTAAAATACTCCACTTGCGCGCGCATCTCGTCCTGTATTTCATAAATTATTTGTTGCACCATATCCTTGGGTGCTAAATATAAATTCGCGGGAAAGATGGCCGCGTTTTCCATTGGCTCAATTCGTTTTCCGGTTTCAATTTCAATGGTTTCAATTTCTTCTATCTCGTCTCCAAAAAAAGTAATGCGATACCCATAATCTACATAGGGCAATCTTATGTCCACCGTATCTCCGTTTACACGAAATCCACCTCGGTCAAAATCCGTAACCGTTCGGTGATAAAGCGCATTCACCAATGCGTGTAAAAATGCTTGGCGCGGAAGTGGTTGACCCCTATAAATTCTGATAATCCCGTTTTCTAATTCCGCGGGATTGCCCATACCATAGATACAACTCACGCTCGCAACAATAATTATATCTCGACGTCCGCTTAATAATTGTGCGGTAGCCTGGAGTCTTAGTTTATCTAATTCTTCATTAATGCTTAAGTCTTTTTCAATGTACACACCCGAGGTAGGTAGATATGCTTCAGGTTGATAATAATCATAATAAGAAACAAAATACCCCACCGCGTTGTCGGGAAAAAAACTTTTAAACTCTCCATACAATTGCGCCACCAATGTTTTATTGTGTGTTAAAACCAGGGTGGGGCGCTGAACGTTTTGTATCAAATTCGCAATGGTAAAAGTTTTACCACTACCCGTTACCCCTAAAAGCGTTTGGTACCTATCTCCATTTAAAACCCCCTCGGTCAACTGTGCAATTGCACTGGGTTGATCTCCCGAGGGGGTATAAACAGATTGTAGTTGAAAAGGCATGCGCAAAGGTACGTCCTATCCTATAATTGTTCTAAATAAACAGCAAGTCTGTCAATTGCTTTTGCAACTTCGTCCATTTGTTCGGTTGCTTCTTTCCAGTTTTTTTGTTCTATCGCTTCTCTTACGCCAGGTACCGTTTTAACACCATAGCCCGTATAAAATCCTGGGGCGTATAGGCTGTGTTTATACCAAGAGCGGCGTGGTAAACCAGCGTTGGTTAAAAGTTGTTGTTCGGCGGTAAATAATTTAGCATTAATATCCGCTAGTTTTTTAAGGTCTGGTGTTTTTTTAGCGGCTTCCGCGTGGGTTGCTGCTTTCTCTAAGTTTCCCAACGCATTTAATACTGCCGAAAAATCTAAATAAGGTACTTCTGCAACCGGCTGCGCAGTTTTTAAATGATCGGTTGGATCTGCTGCATAAACATATACTTTATTATGCACCAACATGTTTTCAACCTTTGCTGTTTCGCGCATTTGGTCTACGTTTTTAATTAATTCACCAACATACCCCTTGACGGTTTTATGCAAATCCGTAAAATCAAATTGAAGCGCATCTGCGTCTGCGAGGCGCAACACCACCCTACCTGTTGTTTGTGCAAGTGTTACTCCATAAATAAAAGTGGGGTCTTTAAAGCGCTTATACATATCATAGGAGTCATAAATAGAGTGGTATTCACCTCCTTCATCCTCGCCACCAAAACCGATATTTAAAGACGGCACACCTAGGTGTTGTATAAAAGATGAATAATCGGAGCCAGAACCCATGGCGCCTAATGGATACTGGGTAGACTCATAGGCTTCTTTTTTTGCAGTAGCACCCACTGCACTTGCAGCTCTAGATGCTTTCGATCTTTCAAAAAGAGATACCCCTGTTTCTGGATCTATAACCGTTTTGCTAATTTCTGTAATTAATGGAACAAAGGCGTGGGAGCCTTGTGCACCTAAAAAACCCCTTCCGTTTCCATCGGAATTAATATAAGCAACCGCCTTTGCTTGTAGTTCTGCTGCGTGATTTTCTACCCACTCTGTTGAACCCATTAATCCCGGCTCTTCTGCATCCCAAGCACAATACACCAGTGTTCTTTTTGGTTTCCATCCTTGTTTAACCAACGCACCAATAGCAATGGCTTCTTCTAATTCAGAAGCCATTCCACTAATTGGGTCGGCCGCTCCGTTTACCCAGCCATCGTGGTGGTTACCTCTAATAATCCACTGATCTGGGAACTCGCTTCCCTTAATGGTTGCAATCACATTAAGCGCTGGTCTTGTTTTCCAATCAAATGCTAGTTTTAAATGTACCATTGATTTACTAGGTCCAATATGATAGGTAATTGGCAGGCCGCCGCCCCAATTTCTTGGAGCAACAGGACCATCCATGTCTTTTAGTAGGGGTGCCGCGTCGCCATAGCTAATTGGAAGTACGGGGATTTTTAATAAATTAATTGCATCATTATGGTCTACTCTTTCTGCGCCTTCTATAGATGCGCCATTGGGTGTGGTGGGATCACCTGGATAAATAACCATATCCATAATAGAGCCCCTTTGTACGGTTTGATCATTTTTAAAAGCGCCTATTGGATAAGGATCCCCCGCACTGTAGCCGTCATCCATTGGATCTGAATAAATTAAACAACCAATGGCTCCGTGTTCTTGTGCAACCTTTGGTTTAATCCCACGCCAGCTGCGGCCATATTTCGCGATGACAATTTTTCCTTTCACATCAATACCATACTTAGCAAGTGTTTCGTAATCTTCTGGTAAACCATAGTTTACAAAAACTAGGTTAGCGGTCACATCGCCATCAGCACTCCAACAATTATAAGTTGGTAATTGATCCGCTTGATTACTAGTGGCGTCTTCTTTTAAGGGGGACTCTTTTAGTTTTGCTTTATAATTAGTGGCCCCGGTCATTTCGAGTACTCTTGTAATGGGGGTTGGAAACATCACTTGATAAGTTTCAATTTTTGTATCCCAGCCTGCGGTGGTAAAAACTTTTGCAATTTCACTGGCTACCATTTTCCCACCCACAGAGCCAACATGATGTGGAACAGAAGAAAGTAGTTTGATGTTTTCTCCAACCCGAGTGGCGCTTAATTGTGCATCAAATGTTTTTTCGTTTTTTAAAATATTTTCACTTGATCTAAATCCTAATACATTTTTTTGTGCGTTTGTAGTTGAAAGGTTTAAACAAAACAATGACAAAATAATTACTTGTTTTTTCATGTGTGCTATTTTATTTTAAATTTGTCTAGAAAGATAGTGTGTATAATTAGGGAGCTCATATTCATATTCCTCTTGCATGAAACGAGAGGTCATTAAAAAGTCGGCGGTGCTTCTATCGCAGGCCATGGGTAGGTTCCAGGCAACAGCGAGTCTAAGTAGTGCTTTCACATCGCTATCGTGAGGTTGCGCTTCCATGGGATCAAAAAAGAAAAAAACAATATCAATATCGCCCGTTGCAATCATTGCGCCAATTTGTTGATCTCCGCCAAGTGGGCCGCTTAGTAATTTAACGACTGGTTGACCTAGCGCCTCCTCTATTAATTTACCAGTGGTGCCGGTGGCGACTAGCGCGTGTTTTGAAAGTTCTATTTTATTATGAATCGCCCACTCTATTAAATCCTTTTTTTTATTATCATGCGCAATTAATGCGATTTTTTTTCTTCTTTCTAATTTTCTAATGTTTTCTTTCATTTAATGTGGAATTGATAATTTAATTAGATTAAACAGCTACAGTGTATTTGCTAGGAATTATAATACACAACAAGGTAAGAAATATTATTGGTAGCGGTATTTTGAAAATTGTAAGTATTAAAACAAATAGAATCAAAAAAATCGGATAGGTGAAAAGTAGGAGGCTAAATAATACCGAATCAAAAAAGACGGTTCCTTTTGTTTTTTTATCGGCCCATTTTTCTATGAGTTTATAATAGGGTAGGTGAAAATAATAAAAGGGGGTTTTATAAATGCGGGTAGGTAAACTAGGTGGTAAAATGTTTTGATTTAATTTTTCAAAGCTTAATTTATTAAATAAAACCCTATCTTTTGGGGTAATAATTTTTTCATTAAAAGCCAGCCTTTGTATGCTTATGTTTATTTTTTTTCCTATTCCTCTTAATTGATTATATCCAATTCCTGCAATATGAATAACCGGAAGAACACCCTCTTTGTGTGCGGTTTCTAAAATTCTCGCGGTTCCTTTTCTAAAGGGTTGGAGCTCATGTGTATTAACACAAGTGCCTTCAATAAAAACCAAAACCGCCTCTCCTTTTTTTAATAACCTCGCTGATTCATTAAATGTAAATTCATTTAGATGAAGGAATTCTTTACCCTCCCGAAGCCTGTGGACTGGAATCATGTTTAATAACCCTAATAAAAACCGGTGGTGGGTTTTTATAAACGCATCGCCTCTTGCAAGGAAATAAACACGACGCTTATATTGTGTGCCTATTATAATTGCATCTAAAAAAGAGTTTGGGTGATTGGCTATAATTAATAAGGGTCCGTTTGTTTTTAAAAGCGATTTATTATTTACACTTATATCGCTACAAAAAAACCATAGCGCTGCTTTTATTAATATTTTTAATAACCAAATCAATTCTTTTTTTTATAAATATAAAAAAACCGCACCATAAATGATGCGGTTCGTACCTACTAACCTTTAAAAAACAAGATAAATATTATTTACTTGCTGCCTCTTCCACTTTTGCAGCAATTTTCGCTCTAATTTTGGCCTCGATTTCGTTTGCCATTTCTGGATTGTCGTGTAATATGGTTTTTACAGAATCGCGGCCTTGTCCTAATTTGTTTCCTTCATAACTAAACCAGCTTCCGCTTTTATTAATAATTTCTAATTCAACGCCCATATCAATAATTTCACCAATTTTACTAATTCCTTCTCCAAAAATAATTTCAAACTCTGCCGCCCTAAATGGTGGAGCTACTTTATTTTTTACCACTTTTACTTTTACTCTATTTCCGATCGCCTCGTCGCCATCTTTTATTTGAGCCATTCTTCTAATGTCTAAACGAACAGACGCATAAAATTTTAATGCATTTCCGCCTGTTGTTACTTCTGGGTTGCCAAACATAACCCCAATTTTTTCACGCAATTGGTTAATAAAAATACAGATGGTTCCTGTTTTATTAATTGTTGCTGTTAATTTTCTTAAAGCTTGTGACATTAATCGTGCGTGTAATCCCATTTTAGAATCGCCCATTTCACCTTCTAATTCACTCTTAGGAACCAATGCTGCAACAGAGTCAATCACAACAACATCAATCGCTCCAGATAAAATTAAACGATCTGCAATTTCTAGTGCTTGCTCACCATAGTCTGGTTGAGAAACTAATAAACTATCTACATCCACGCCAAGTCTTTTTGCATAAGCGCTATCAAAAGCATGTTCCGCATCGATAATAGCGCACATTCCTCCTTTCTTTTGTGCTTCTGCGATTACATGTATTGCAACGGTTGTTTTACCAGAAGACTCGGGTCCATATATTTCAATAATTCTTCCTTTTGGTAATCCGCCAATACCAAGTGCAGTATCTAATCCAATAGATCCTGTAGAAATTACTTCCTGTGGTTCTTGGCTTCTTTCATTCATCATCATTACACTGCCTTTTCCATAATCCTTGTCGATTTTATCGATGGTTAATTTTAAGGCTTTTAATTTTTCAGCATTTGCGGTACTCATGGTTAATCGTTTTATGTTTTCTTTGAATATTTATGTGAAGATATGGATAAATTGTGAATAAACTAAAATATTTAGTATTTATTTACTAATTAGATTAGTTATTATATATTTTATCCTATTTTTATTATACAACACATTGATTTTCATTATTTTATTAATTTAGTAATAAAGTTAGTATTTTTTAAAATTTAGTAATATAGTATTTATACCTTTTATAAAATTTCGTTTTTTGGTCTATTTTAAGCGCTGGAATAAAAGTAGGGTATTTTAATATCGCTGCCTAAACTGGTCTTTTAAAAGCAATGTTAATTTCTAGTGTAGTATTAAACTATAATACATTTATATAAACAACCTAATACTATTATGGCTGTGTATAAGTGTATATCTTATTTATAAACATATCTTTTATTAATAAAGTAATAAGTTATAAAATATGATTAGAGTTAATAATAATAAGCATTTAAGCATAATTTTTATTTATAATGAAATCAAAAAAAATTTCAATTTTAAAATCAACACACAGGTTATACACTGTTAATCAACGGGTATAAATACTCACATATTTTTTCTTTTATCCCACTACCTTTAAAATCACACATAGTTATTATAAACTTATTAAGGTTTATTCATCCAAAAAGGGTAGATATCCACTGATTTTTAATTTATCCACCTTTGTTTTGTGTATTTTTTCTTCCATTTTTAAGTAAAAACAGGGCTAAAAACCAATCTATATCTATATTTAGTTAAAATAAACCTTTATTTTTGCCATCCTATAATTATAGTATATATGTCAATCATTCAAAACATTAGAGAAAGAGGTAGTTGGATTCTTATTTGCATCGTAATTGCATTAATCGCTTTTATTTTACAAGACGGCGTTGGCCGTAATAATGGTAATAGCGATATTAATACCCTTGGTGTTATTAATGGCACAACGATTAATAAAATTGATTTCGAACAGAAAGTCCAAAATCAACTTCAACAATATGCAGCACAGGGCGCACAAAGAGGCCAGGTGATTAATGATTTATGGAACACTGAAATTTTTAGCTTATTAATAAAACAAGAAGCGGATAAAATTGGATTAAGCGTAGGAAGTAAAGAGGTTAATGATGTAATATATGGGGAAGAGTCGCCATTTAGACAACAGTTCACAGACCCAACCACGGGTGAGTTTAAAGTGAACGACCTAAAAGCGCAACTTGCTGAATTAAAAAAATCAACAAAAAAAGAAGTTGTTGATCAAAAAGAACAACTAGAAAAAAACGTGATCTTACCCGCCTTAGAAAAAAGAACACTAAGAAAATATCAAGCACTTTTATACAGAGGAATACAAGTACCAAAATGGTTGCTTGAAAAACAATATGCCGAAAATAATGCGATTTCAAATATTCGCTTTGTGAATGTGCCCTATACAACAATTGCAGATACCACGATAAAAGTATCTAACGAAGATATTTCAGCTTATTTAAAAGAGAATAGTGCTGCATTCCAGGTGGAAGAAGCACAAAGAAACATTAGTTTCATAGCTTTTAGCGCCGCCCCAACCACGGCAGACTCTATGATCACCAAAAACAACATCTTAGCGCTGAAAGATAGCTTCCAAACCAGCAAAGACGCAGCTGCCTATTTAAACAAGGTTACCCCCGACACAAAATATTATGACGGGTTCTTAGGAAAAAGCAGAATTCAGATCCCCGAAAAAGAAGCCGTGTTAAGCACACAAATAGGTGGTTTATATGGTCCTTATGTTGATGGACCCAACTATACAATTGCAAAAATAATAGGAACCAGATTATTGCCAGATAGCGCTAGCGTTAGACATATTTTAATAATGACAACCAGTGCACAAAACCAAGCAATAAGAGAAGAGGGCACCGCTAAGGTTTTAATTGATAGTATTAAGAATGCGATTGCTGGCGGGGCCACTTTTGAATCTATGGTTGAGAAATATTCAGAAGATGGTGGAAGCAAGGCGAATGGTGGTATATATGAAATGTTTCCACAAGCAAATATGGTGAAACCATTTAATGATTTTTCTTTTGAAAATCCAGTAGGCTCAAAGGGTGTGGTTAAAACAGAATTCGGCTACCATTATATAGAGGTGTTAAAACAAACCCCACCAAGTCCCGCATATAATATTGCGTATTTAACGCTTCCAATTCTTGCTAGCAAAGAAACCACCACAACCGCACAAACAACAGCCGCAAAATTTGCCGCAGATAGTAAAGATCAAAAATCATTTAATGCAAATGCGCTTAAATTAAACAAGCAAGCGGTACCGGCAACAAACATTAAAGCCTATGATTTTAATATTCAGGGGCTTGGTGAAACGAGAGAAATTGTAAGATGGGTTTTTGAAAAAAAGGTAAACGACGTTTCTGAGCCCATTGAGGTGGGTGATGCTTATATTGTTGCAAACATAACAAGCGAAGATAAGCCAGGACTAATGAGTGTGGAGACTGCAAAATCTAAAAACATTGAGGTAATTATAAGAGATCAGAAAAAAGCTGAAACTATTAAATCAAAATTAAAAGGCGCAACACTAGAGGCAATCGCAACAGCCGCTGGCGCAACGGTACTTCAAGCAGATAGCTTAAGTTATACCTCTACAAATATTTCTGGTTTAGGAAACGAACCCAAACTAGTGGGAGCTTCTTTTAATAAAGCATTATTAAATAAAATAAGCGCACCCATTGCAGGAAACTCGGGCGTGTTTGTAATATCTGTAAGTAATCTAGGTGCGATTGCTGCGCCCGGCGACCTAGCTGCTTTTAAAGAACAATACCAAGGTAGATTAAGCAACACCATCTTAAATTCAGTGCTTGCTTTGAAAAAGACAGCAAAGATCCAAGACAACAGAGCAAAGCTTTATTAATCAAAATAATATAATTTTATAAAAAGCCCCCAACTTGGGGGCTTTTTCTTTGTGTAAAAGAATGTATTTTTGTAACATGGCCGAAATATTTACTAATAAGGTTGCCGAAAGCGGCATTATAAGCTTAGATCTTGCTTCTCTAATAGGAAACAACGAAATACTATTATTTGATATCAAGCCGTTTTTATTTATGGAGCTTATTTTAAAGGAAAAAGATTTTCGCAACGCGCTTTCTTCTTTCGATTGGTCTATATATAAAAACAAAGTGGTTGGTATATATTGTTCAGTAGATGCGATCATCCCAATGTGGGCAAACATGCTTATTGTTTCGGGCCTACAACCGTTTACGCATTCAATTTATTTTGGAGATGAAACTAAAACAAGAGATCAATTTTTATTAGATCAAATTGCTTTAATCAATCCAAATGATTATTTGGACCAGCGGGTGGTGATTAAGGGTTGTGGTGAAACACCCATCAACGAAAGCGCCTACGTTTCAATTACACATAAGCTTCGTCCTGTAGTAAAGAGTATTATGTATGGAGAGCCTTGTAGTACAGTTCCTGTTTATAAAAGAAAGGACTAATATAAAGTAGATAATGCTGTAATAAACGCCTAGTGCGCTTCCAACCAGTTTTTACCAACGCCTATCTCCGCCTCTACTGGAACACCGTTTGGTAATACCATCGCACCCGTCATGCAGTTTAGTATTAATTCTTTTAGTGCAGGTAACTCTGATTCAACCGCATCAAAAACCAATTCATCGTGTACTTGTAATATCATTTTTGATTCCCAAGGTTTCTTTTTCATTTCATTGTGCACCCGAATCATTGCCAACTTAATCATATCCGCAGCGGAACCCTGAATGGGAGAATTAATAGCGTTTCGTTCTGCAAAGCCACGCACCGTAAAGTTGGAACTATTAATATCTCTTAACCAGCGCCTGCGCCCCATAAGCGTTTCAACAAAACCTAATTCTTTGGCGTTGTTAATTTGTTCGTCCATATATTTTTGAATATTTGGAAACTCTTTTTTATAGTTGTCTATAATTTCTTTTGCCTCGGTCCTTGATATACCTAAATTATCTGCTAAACCAAAAGCACCCTGACCATATATGATTCCAAAGTTTACACTCTTTGCTTTATAACGCATTTCTTTAGTCACGTCTCCCTCATTTATTCCATACACTTTCGCGGCCGTTGCCGTATGAATATCTTTTCCCTGTTTAAATGCCTCACACATATTAGGATCACCGCTTATCGCAGCAACGATTCTTAACTCAATTTGTGAATAATCCGCACTTACTAGCACTCTACTCGGATCTCTAGGAACAAAAGCTTTTCTTATTTCTCTACCCCTTTCGGAACGAATAGGAATATTCTGTAAATTAGGATTGGTACTACTTAAGCGCCCCGTTACCGCCACCGCTTGTGCATAGCTGGTATGAATTCTACCGGTCTTTGGATTGATTAAAGCGGGTATGGCATCTACATAAGTAGACTTTAATTTTGTGAACTCTCTAAAATTTAAAATATCATCTACAATTTTATGTTTCGCAGCCATTTTAGAAAGCACATCTTCGCCTGTAGCATATTGACCCGTTTTAGTCTTCTTGGCCTTGGAGTCTAGTTTTAATATATCAAATAAAACCTCTCCAAGCTGTTTAGGGGAAGCCAAATTAAATCTCACACCTGCTTGTTCAAACACCCGCTCCTCTGCTTTTTTAGCTTCTTCCTCTAATACTTTACTATAGTCGTTTAAAAAACCGACATCTACTTTTACCCCCTCATATTCCATATCCACCAATACGCGCACTAACGGATTTTCCACCTCATTAAAAACTTTAGTGACCCCCCTTTTTTCTATTAACGGAGAAAAACAATTTTTTAATTGTAGGGTAATGTCCGCATCCTCTGCAGCATATTCTGTAATTTGTTCTAGTGGAACATCTCTCATGGTGCCCTGGTTCTTTCCCTTTTTCCCAATCAGGGTTTCAATAGATACCGGCTCGTATCCCAAAAATTGCGCGCTTAGTAAATCCATACTGCG
>CAIOYQ010000023.1 GCA_903862505.1 uncultured Bacteroidota bacterium | reverse complement strand
GTATTCAATGGAATAACGTATATTGTATTATAAATTTATAATATATGAAAACTAAAATAATTATATCAATTATTTCTATATTACTTTTAATGAGCAATGCAAATGCTCAACAAACGAACACACAACGTTTACTTCTTTTGCAAGACCAAATGGAAAATGCAAAAAGTTCTTTTGAAAAAAGAAATATACTTAAAGAAGCTTCTCTAATTCCTAGTTTTACAAGTTTTATGTTTATTAGTAAATCATTAAATGATGAGTCTGTTAATAAAGTAGCTGCTCTATTAGTGGCAAAATTAGCATTAAGTGAAAAAAATATTAAAGGACCTGCTGTAAGGGAGTTTTTAGTGAAGGCCTTACCACTTTTAAAAGGGAAAGATGGTGCAGTACTGCAAAGTAAACTTACGCAACAGATGAGTAGTATTTCTTTCAATGATGGATTTGAAAATTTATTTAATGAAAAAGATTTAACAGGATGGAAAGGTTTGGTATCTAACCCCATTGAAAGAAATAAAATGTCTTCGGCTGATTTAAACGCAGCCGAAAAAATTGCCAATGAACAAATGCAAAAGGACTGGCGTATAAGCAATGGTTTGTTGGCTTTTCAAGGACATGGCGATAATATAGTCACTGAAAAAAAATATGGCAATTTTGAATTGTTTGTAGACTGGAAAATAGCTGAAAAGGGGGATGCTGGCATTTATTTAAGAGGTAGTCCTCAAGTGCAAATATGGGACTCTGTGAACCGTCAAGTAGGCGCACAAGTGGGTTCAGGAGGGTTGTACAACAATCTAAAGAATAAAAGTATGCCCTTGGTATATGCAGATAATAAAGTAGGTCAGTGGAATAATTTTCATATCATAATGAAAGGCGATAAAGTAACTGTTTATTTAAATGGTCTTTTAACTGTAGACAACCTCACATTTGAAAATTATTGGGATCGCAGTATTCCTATTTTTGAAAAAGAACAAATTGAATTACAGGCACATGGTACGCTTGCATACTACAGAAATATTTATGTTAGAGAAATACCTATGGAGGAGATGGCTGCTATGGGTGATGCAGAAAAAAGGAATAATGAAATGGAAGCTGTACAAACTTTAAAAATTGGGATGAACTACAAAGGAGGTAAAATTGCTTATTTATTAACCCCTTCAGACCCTGGTTATGACCCAAATGTGCAGCATGGAATTATTGCTGCAGTGGCCGACCTTCCTGGAGAAGTCGCTTGGGGATGTAATGATAAATTTCTTGCTGGCCGTTCTTCAATAGGTGCAGGTAGTCAAAATACGACAGATATTACATCCGGATGTGCTGCTAAAGAAACTGCTGCTAAATTATGCAGCAATTTAAACCAGGGTGGATATGATGATTGGTATTTGCCAAGCAAAGACGAATTGAATAAATTATTTTTAGAAATGAAAGTTATTGGAGGTTTTAGAGAAGTTTGCTATTGGAGTTCTACTGAAACAGGTAAATACAATGCATGCTCGCAAATTTTTGATAATGGTTTTCAAACGGCCAATGACAAGAGTACCACTTTCAGTGTTCGTCCTATTCGATCTTTTTAATCATTTATATAATTATACTTAATGTCAAAGAAGCTATTTTTTGTATTTATATTTTTCCTATTGCAGTTAACTGCTACTGCGCAAGACTTTTTTGCAGGTGCTGCTACTAGAACTATTAATCCAGAAAAAGATTCTTTATATATAGCTGGTGGTAAAGCCAATCGACCTTTTATTGATGTGCATGATAATCTCTATGTCAAAGCAGTAGTACTTAGTAATAATAGCAATAATCTAACCATTCTTACATTTGATTGTATTGGCTTATTATATCCACAATTGCAATCCATCCGAGCTAGTATTAAAAATGAGATCCCCTCTATTAATCCTGAGCATATTGTCATGTCATCTACACATACCCATTCAGGTCCAGATGTAGTAGGTATTTGGGGTAAAGATTTAGCACATTCAGGTGTGAATGATGCACATATGCAACTCATTGTTAATAGGGCAGTAGAAGCCATTAAAGAAGCAGTACAAGTTAGAAAGCCAGTAAGTATTTCTTATGGAACTGGTTCTTTTGGAGAAGACTGGGTAAAGAATATTTCAGAACCTGGTGAACTTGATAGATCGGTGAGCATCATTAAGTTTAGTGATCCTAACGGCAAGAATATTGCCATGCTTACTAATTTTGCTTGTCACCCAACCATTATGGATGATGCCAGTACTGCAGCAAGCTCTGATTATGTTTGGGGATTTTATAAATATTTAGATTCAGCACAAGGTGGAGTGAATATGTTCTTACAAGGTGCAATAGGGGGATGGGTGCAACCAGAAGGCGTTCCACATACCTATGATTATGCAAATTACTATGGATCTTCTTTAGGAAAATATGCTTATGAATTAAAAAAGAATAAAAGTACAAGTAAAAATATTCTTTTTACTTCAGCTAAAGTTAATTTCCCATTGGCCAATCCAAGTTTTCAAATGTTGTCTAAAGCAGGAATTATTAAAAGAACATTTGGGGAAACCGTTAGTTCTGAGATTGCTTTTTTTACCATTGGAGATGCTTACTTTGCTACACATCCGGGTGAAACGTCACCAGCCTTGAGTCTTGCAACAAAATCATTAATGGATAATAAGGGGCCTAAATTTATATTAGGTTTATCACAGGATGCGCTAGGCTATATTGTAAAGCCAAGTTTTTTTGATATGCGTAATAAAATTCCACACAGCGAATATCTTACTGGTATGAGCATAGGCCCAGAAACGATGGGTATCATTTTCTCTACTTTACAAATGCTCATTAAAAAATAGAGCGGTAATTATAACTGCCCACATTCTGTGTATTTTAGGCAAAAAAAGAGACCTCTATTGCTAGAGGTCTCCGTCGTTTTTTTACAAACTCAAATTGAAATAGTGATTTTGTTATATTATTTCTTTCTAAAATAATATCGGGTTATAAAAATTCCATCACCATCTCCTTTACCTGCATCACTCTCAACACCACTAACAATTGTAAATAAATCCCAGCCTTCTTTACTGTACTTATTCATCATCGAGGTTATCATAGCGTCATTTGAAGCAATATTCTGAAAATTAATACCTACTAAGCTATAAAAATTAACTAATGTTGTCTCTTTTAAATCATCAATTTTAACATCACTCCTGTCTTTATCTGATTTATCTTTTCCGTCTTTCGATCTAATGGTAGTAAATTGAGTGTAATCAACTTCGGTGCCATTTTCAATAATTCTTGACCTGCCGATACCCCCTGGGACGACAGATTCAATAGTAGTTATGATTTTGTACTGAAACGCTTGTGAGTGAGCTCCTATTGATATCAATAGAAAACTACTTAAAATAATTTTTTTCATTTTTTTAAAGTTTGGATATTTTTAATTAAGTAAATGTATCAAATTTTTAGATGTAAATATCTTCAAACAAAACATCTTAAATAGTCCATAGAAACGAAGTTTATTCCTTGAAAGGCATTGGCAATCCCTTTAAATCTTGAGTCCTTTGTTCTGTCGTGAAAATATCGCTCCAAATAGATTTTTCTCCGTTTTTACATCTAAATACGTCCTATATTTGATTTCTTTTTGTGAGAAAAACTAAATTTTTTATAAAAATTCCTTAAGGAATAAAAGTTTAAATTTGGATAAAAGTATAACAGCAAATAATATGATAAAATATTTAATTATTTTTATTTTTCTTTTAAACATTTCTTGCAATAAGTCAAATGATACTTCTGTAACTTGCTTTAAAGGCAAGTTAGTATTAAAAGGTATTTGTATGAATTACGTAATTCAAATAATCGAGGGGGATGTAGATAAGTCCTTGTATGAAAGTAGTTGGCAAAATCCATTATCAAATACCACCTATCAAAACGTTTTTGGTTTAGAAAGTATCTGCACTTTCCCATCCACAATTAACGAAGGAGATGAATTTTATTTTTCAATTCCTAAGCGTCCTGTCGTTCAATCCTGTGCTCAGTGTAAAGCATATAGTCCTATTCCAAATAAAAAAATAAGTATAGAAATCTGTAATAATTAATCTAACGCAGAAACATAAAGGACGAAAGTTATTTCGGTTTTCCTAAAATATAACTTATACAAATCAATGTTTTTTTTCTTGAGAGATTTTACTTTTTCGCATCTAGTTAATTTAAAACTATCCAAAAATTAATTAATAAAATTTAGTAGGAGGGACCTGAATTTATAATTGAAATATCAAGACTATCTTCAAAACTTTTAAAGTTTCTTTGAAAAAGATTTGCTAAACTGATGCGTTCTGCTATGTATTTTGCTTTATCCTTCCATGTATTTTCAGGTTGTAAAATATTCGAATCAACACCATGCACTTGTTTAGGCACTTTAAAATTGAATACAGGGAAGTCTTCGTAACCACCTTGATCAATTGTATTAGTTAAAACCGCCTCTATCATTTTCCTAGTATTAGGTAAAGACATTCTCTTACCTGTACCATATGCTCCTCCAGACCAACCAGTGTTAATGAGCCATACTTGACAATTATTTTCTTTAATTTTTTCACCTAATAATTTTGCGTAGTCTCCTGGTGGAAGCGGTATAAATGGTGCACCAAAGCAACAGCTAAATGTAGCTTTTGGAGATTTAATACCTTCTTCTGTACCCGCAATTTTAGCTGTGTACCCGCTAATAAATTGATACATTGCTTGAGTAGCATTTAACTTACTTATTGGCGGCAGAATCCCATATGCATCACAAGTTAGAAAAAAGATATTACTAGGCTGTACTGCAACCGAAGGGGTAACAATATTTTGTATATAATCAATAGGGTAACTTACTCTTGTATTTTCGGTAATACTTGCATTGTCATAATCAACTTTATTTGTCCCTTCAATAAGTATCTGGTTTTCTAATAAAGCACCAAATTTTATTGCGTTAAAAATATCAGGTTCATTTTCTGAACTTAAATTGATTGTTTTTGCGTAACAACCACCTTCAAAATTAAATATAGAATGATTAGACCAACCATGTTCATCATCTCCAATTAATTTTCTTTTTGGATCTGCGCTAAGCGTTGTTTTTCCAGTACCACTTAATCCAAAAAATAAGGAGACATCACCACTTTCACCCATATTAGCACTACAGTGCATGCTTAAAATATTTTTTAAATTTGGTAGAATGAAATTAAGTACTGTAAAAATTCCTTTTTTAATTTCTCCCGTATAAGCAGATCCTCCAATTAATATTGTTTTTTCAGTAAAAGAAATAATAGAAAAATTTTCTGCTGCTGTACCATCTATTGTTGGAGTTGCTTTAAAATTTGGCGCATGAATAATTTGCCATTCAGGTTCAAAGTCTACAAGTTGAGCTTCAGTTGGTCTAATAAACATATTATATGCAAACAAAGCGCTCCACGGTAGTTCTGTATATAGTCTTATAGGAAGTTGATATGTTACTTCGGCACAAGCAAATGCGTCTCTTATCCAAATCTCTTTTTGCTGTTCTAAATACGACAACATTTTATTTTTCAAAGGTTTAAAATATTGGGGATCTATAGGATTATTAAATCCACCCCAATTCACTGTTTCTGTAGTAATAGCATCTTTAACAATAAATTTATTTTCTGGACTACGGCCTGTAAATTTTCCAGTATTCACCCAAAGTGCACCATTGTCAGCAATTTTTCCTAATTCAAGTTCTATTGTTTGTTCGTATAATGTATCTACTTTACTTTGATAATGTAGAGTAGGATTTGTAAGTAGATTTTTTTTCATTTCATTTTTGTTTAAAAACAGAGTAATGCAATTTCGGATAAAATCAACAAAAAACTAATGAATGGTAGTTTATTTTTATATTGTCACGCTTAGGTGGCATGATTTGTATTATTCCCTCTTTATCATGAAAATACGCTCTGGGTCCTGGATTCAAATCTAGGCCTTGCTTAATGATAATCAATGACTTAGATTATATCCTGAGTCATTTATACTTTTTG
>CAIOYQ010000022.1 GCA_903862505.1 uncultured Bacteroidota bacterium | reverse complement strand
AAATCGTGCACATGTACAGGAAGGGTATTAATATTGTAACCAAAATCATCGGTTTCTCCATATACACCAGGTTTCACGCCACCTCCAGCCATCCAAATAGTAAAGCATCTTGGATGATGGTCTCTTCCATAATTGTCTTTCGTTAATGCGCCCTGGCAATAATTGGTTCTACCAAATTCACCGCCCCATATTACCAGTGTCTCGTCTAATAAACCTCTTTGTTTTAAATCTTTTATTAAAGCGGCAGAGGGTTGGTCCACATCCTTACATTGTCCGATGAGTTCGCTCGGTAAATTATTATGGCCATCCCAACCCTGATGATACAATTGCACAAAACGTACGCCACTTTCTGATAATTTACGCGCTAGTAAACAATTGGCTGCATAGGTACCCGGTAATAAACAATCGGGTCCATACATTTTTACAATTGATTCTGGTTCGTTTTGCAAAGAAGTGACTTCGGGTACTTCCATTTGCATACGATAAGCTAATTCGTATTGTTGAATTTTAGTAACAATTTCAGGGTCCCCAATTTCTTTATAAGATTCTTCATTTAATGCTGCAAGTTCATCCAACATTTTTCTTTTGTCTGCGCGGTCTATAAATTCTGGATCGCTTAAATACTTTACAGGTTCTTCACCACTGCTAAATTGAACGCCCTGATGTATAGAATCCAAAAATCCATTGTTCCATAATTTTGAATACACCCCTTGTCCATTTCCTCTTCCCTTGCTTAATAATACGGTATAGGCTGGCAAATTTTTATTCTCACTCCCCAAACCATAACTAATCCATGAACCCATACTGGGGCGGTTGCCCACCTGTGCACCGGTTTGAAAAAAGGTAAGTGCAGGGTCGTGATTAATTGCTTCGGTATATAAGCTTCTAATAATGCATAAGTCGTCGCTAACACTGGCGATATGCGGGATGGTCTCACTAAAATAAGCGCCTGTATTTTTATTTTGTGTAAAATTAAATCGAGTTCCGGCTAAAGGAAAAGTAGTTTGATTCGCCGTCATACCGGTTAAGCGTTGCCCAGCTCTAATACTTGCTGGCAAGTCCTGTCCGTGCATTTGTTGTAGCATGGGTTTATAATCAAATAAGTCCAATTGTGAAGGCGCTCCGTTTTGAAATAAATAAATAATTCGTTTTGCCTTGGGTGCAAAATGCGGAAGTACATTATTAAATAATTCGTCTTCATTGCTCGCATCAAATATGCCAGGGATCATTAAGGAACCCAATGCCATACCACCTAAACCTAAACTTAGCTTAGATAAAAACTTTCGTATATTTTGATTTAACCCGTGTTCAATAAATTCTTTCATGCGCTACGATTTAGTAATGGTCTCTTCCAAATTATATAATAGTAAACAAACTTTCATAAGCGCTGCCGCTTCTAATTCGATTTTATCTTTTTGTTCCGTCTTATATTCTCCTGTTGATAATGTTTTTTGTATCAGTGCCTTATTGGTTTTAAAATAAGTTTCTTGATTTTGATAATAGCCCACTAGCTTATCTTTT
>CAIOYQ010000021.1 GCA_903862505.1 uncultured Bacteroidota bacterium | reverse complement strand
CGTTTAAGGACAGCTTCAATAGGCTATACTTTTGATTCTAAGAAATTAAGCAAGTTTAAGCTTGAAAAGTTGAGAGTTTATGTATCTGGACAAAATTTATTAACCTTCACAAAGTATCCATATTGGGATCCAGAGGTTAATGCTGATGATTTTGATTCAAATATTGCAAAAGGTAATGACTTTTATACACCGCCACAACCAAGAACAATATTGTTTGGCGTAAACATTAATTTCTAATTTGTTAATAATGAATTTTATGAAAATATATAATAAAACAATAAACAAATACTTAATTGCTATTTTGTTTACAAGCGTACTTGCTACGGCTTGCGAAAAGCGTCTGGACGTATTCCCGACCTCGAGTATTTCTGATTCCAAAGCGCTTCTTTCAGAAGGAGATGTATTAGTTACATTGATTGGAACCTACGATGGAGCACAAGCCGCTACCGTTTACGGTGGAGATATCATGGTATTGAATGAGTTAATTGGCAATGGTGAGAATATTAATTTCACTGGAACTTTTGCAGGCTTATCAGATGCCTTTAAGGCGCAAATGACTGCAAACAACGGAAATGCATCTGGTACATGGGCATCCTCTTACAGTACGATTAATCGTGCCAATAATGTTTTATCTGCGCTTGATAAAGTAACTTCTTCGGCTACAAAAAAGAGTAGCGTAGAAGGAGAAGCCCTTTTCTTAAGAGGCTCTCTTTATTTTGAACTGGTAAAATTATTCGCTAAGCCAGTTGGCGATGGCGACTATGCTGCGAATCCAGGTGTGCCATTGGTATTAACACCAACAGGCAATGTAAGCGAAGCAGATTATAAAGCAAGAGCAACCGTGAAAGCAGTGTATGATCAAGTAATTGCTGACTTAACAAGAGCTGAATCTTTATTACCCTCTTCAAATGGCATCTATGCAACAAAATGGTCAGCAGCAGCTCAATTATCAAGAGTACACTTAATGTTAAAAAATTATGCCGAAGCTGGAGCTGCAGCCAACAGAGTTATTACTGGAAGCGGTAAAAGCTTAGCTTCTGATATTGACAAAAACTGGTTTACATATATTATTAATGGCGGAACAACACCAGGAGAATATTTATTTTCTATGAAAATGACTGCGCAAGATGGTACCAATACCCTAAATACTTATTTTGGAAGAACCATTAGCGGTATTTCTGGATCTGCAGGAAGAAGTGATTGTAAAATTAAAGCAGCCCATTTTACTCAATACGAAACAGGCGATAAAAGAAAAGACTTTTTTGTTTTGTCAGGTGGTAACTATTACACAAGTAAACACTTAGATCGTTTAGGAGATGTACCTGTGGTACGTTTATCTGAAATGTATTTAACAAGAGCGGAAGCGAATGTTAGAAATAACACAAGCGTAGGTGCAACGCCATTAGCTGACGTGAATGCGATTCGTACACGCGCTGGCTTACCTGCTTTAACTTCAATTACATTAGCTGCTGTTTTAAAAGAAAGAAAAGTAGAATTGGCTTTTGAAGGACAAGGCTTGCCTGATGCGAAGAGATTACAAAATAATGTAGGCTTATTGGCTTGGAATGCTCCTAATTTAATTATGCCTATCCCTCAAAGAGAGATGGATGTAAATAAGAAGTTAGTTCAAAACGCAGGTTATTAATTCTATTAGAAGTAATAATCTAGTTTACTATATTTAAAAAATGCCCTCTTAAAGTTTCAACTTTTTGAGGGCATTTTTATTTAATCCTTGTTTTTGTATTTGCACTTCTTTTCTTATCTTAACATGATGCAGGACACAAAAAAACAATTGGGTTTATGGACAAGCACTTCGCTTGTAGTAGGAAATATGATTGGGGCCGGCGTTTTTATGATGCCTGCAGCACTTGCCAAATTTGGCGGAATCAGTTTATTGGGTTGGGTATGTTCTGCGATAGGTGCTTTTTTAATTGCCAAAGTATTTGCTCACCTATCAAAATTATTACCTGCAGCAGACGGAGGCCCTTATGCCTACTCGCAAAAAGGATTGGGTGATTTTGCCGGCTTCTTAGTGGCCTGGGGTTATTTGGTTTCAGTGTGGTGTACGAATGCAGCCATTACCGTTTCATTTATTAGTGCCTTGAGTACTTTTATTCCAGCATTGGCAACGAATCCCTATTTAGCCATTGGTGTTGGACTTGCCACTATTTGGTTTTTATCTTGGATTAATTCTTTGGGTATTTTAACATCCGGAATTTTACAATTAATTACTACCATTCTTAAAATTGTACCTATTGTACTCATTGGCTTAGT
>CAIOYQ010000020.1 GCA_903862505.1 uncultured Bacteroidota bacterium | reverse complement strand
GCGCATGCCATTCAGTTGACTAAAGAATTAGTGGGTACCGATGAAGTTTTTATTGCTTTGGGCGATACCATTTGTGAATTTGATTTAAGAGAAGTAATAGCGAGTCCAACAAGTATGTTAGGTATTAAAAAGGTAGATGATCCAAGACAATTTGGCGTAGTAGAAATAGATGAGGAAGGAAAAATATTACATGCGGTGGAAAAGCCTTCTATCCCAAAAAGCAACAATGCATTAGTTGGCTTGTATAAAATAAAAGAGTCCCAAATTTTATTCGAATGTTTCCAGCAATTGGTAACAGATAATATTAAATCAAATGGAGAGTATAATTTAACGGATGCTTTAGAGTGTATGATAAAAAAAGGAATTGATTTTAATTCCTTTAAGGTGAAGCATTGGTATGACTGTGGAAAAAAAGAATCTTTATTAGAAGCCAATGCAGTATTGCTTAAGAAATCGGGTGGACTCACCGTAAACCCTGAATTGTATGTAAATACCATTATTATTCCGCCGGTAAGCATTGCAAATGATTGTGTAATTGAAAACTCTATTATAGGCCCTCACGTTACCATAGGCAATAATACCACCATTAAAAGTTCGGTGGTTAAAGAAAGTATTATTGGCACTTACACTTCACTTGACGAAGTGGTGTTAGATAATTCCTTGATTGGAAGTGATGCGTCAGTGAAAGGATTAAGCCGTACTTTAAATATCGGTGACAATACGGAGATTGATTTTGGTTAAGACTTCGAGCGAATTATTTAGCTTTGCTTTTTTAGAAAATTAGTTTTTTATAATTTCTTTGAGTTGTTTATTTTTTCATTGCTTAAACTTTTGTTATGTCTTTTGAAAATAGAATCACACAGCTTTTTAAAATTGATCTACCCATTATTCAAGCAGGAATGGTATGGGCCAGTGGATGGGAATTAGCTAGTGCGGTAAGCAATGCGGGTGGACTAGGTATTATTGGCGCAGGCAGTATGTATCCCGAAATTTTAAGAGATCAAATTCAAAAGACGAAGGCGGCAACGGGTAAGCCTTTTGCAGTAAACCTGCCCATGTTGTATCCCGATTTACAAGCGCATATCAACATTATTATAGAAGAAAAAGTACCCATTGTTTTTACCAGTGCAGGAAATCCAAAAATTTGGACAGCTACTTTAAAAGAAGCGGGCATAACAGTTGTGCACGTAGTGAGTAGTGCTTTGTTTGCTCAGAAAGCGGAAACCGCAGGATGCGATGCAGTGGTGGCCGAAGGTTTTGAAGCAGGCGGTCATAATGGAAGAGAAGAAACAACCACTATGGTATTGATTCCACTTGTACATAAAGCAGTTAAAATTCCAGTGATTGCTGCAGGGGGTATTGCAACAGGTGCACAAATGCTCGCCGCCTTTGCATTGGGCGCGGAAGCAGTGCAAATAGGATCTCGTTTTGTGTGTAGTGTTGAATCCAGTGCACATATCCATTTTAAACAAGCCATAATAGATGCGGGTGAAGGCGACACGCAATTGGGATTAAAACAATTGGCGCCGGTACGGTTGTTAAAAAATGATTTTGCACTAAGTATATTGAATTTAGAAAGAGAAGGGCAGGGCATAGAAGCACTTACCGCTTTTTTAGGTAAGGGAAGAGCTAAGAAAGGAATGTACGAAGGAGATATGAAAGAGGGGGAACTAGAAATAGGGCAGGTGAGTGCGATGATTGAAAAAATAAAACCAGCTGCTGAAATTTTACATGAAATTTGGAAGGACTTTAATGCAGGCGTAGAACACATTAAAGCACTTTCATTTAATAGAACTTTCTAGTTTATCTTTTAGTCCTTGTGAATCATGGTTGAATTGCCTTGGGCTAAACAGGTCATTACTACATCATTAATACAAACATGTTTTGGCACATTGGCTACATACCAAGCGGTATCGGCAATATCTTCTGCTTTTAAAGGGGTATAGCCCGCATATACAGTGGCAGCCTTGCTTGCGTCCCCTTTAAATCGTACCAATGAAAAATCCGTTTCTCCCGCACCCGGGTGAATAACGGTTACTTTAATATGATAAGGTAATAAATCAATTCTTTGTGCTTTGGAAATGGCATCTACTGCATGCTTAGTGGCACAGTATACATTGCCATCCTTATACACTTCTTTTCCAGCGGTACTTCCAATATTAATAATATGACCTTCTTGTTTTATTAAGTAGGGCAATACTGCTTTGGATGCGTATAACAATCCTTTTACATTGGTGTCAATCATGGTTTCCCAATCGTCTAAATTGGCATCCAAAAAAGAGTCACGACCTAAGGCCAACCCAGCATTATTTACCAGCAAGTCCACTGCCTGCCATTCGCTTGGTAAGTTGCCTAATTTTTCAAAAACGTCCTCCTTGTTTTGAATATCAAAAACTAAGCTATGGGTTTTAACACCATATTGCTTTTCTATATTGCTAGCTACTGCTTCTAATTTTTCTTTTCTGCGTGCTGTTAAAATTAAGTTCCATCCACCTGCAGCAAATTTTTCTGCGATGGCTTTTCCAAATCCTGAACTTGCTCCGGTAACTAAAATGATCTTTGACATATATTTATTTTTATCACTGTTATTATTTATGTGTGGCCGCTTTAATAAATTTAAGTAGTGCATTGTTAACCTGATCTGTTGCCTCTAACATACCCATATGCCCAACATTCTTTAATATAATAACATTATTAGCTGGTAAAAGTTGAGTTTGTAGCAAGGAATCTTCAATAGGCACGGCAATATCTTCCTCCCCCACAATCATCCCAATAGGAATGCGTTGTTCCCGCAACATTTGTTCGTGTGCGCTTCGATTGCGCATGGCCATCACAAATTGGATCATCGCTTCTGGGCTAATATCGCTAACACTGTCAATTACATCCTGTATTTTATCGGGGTGTGCCTTTTTAAAATTATTGCCAAATAAATTTTGGTAGGTCGCCTCTAAAAATTTTCTGGTTCCCTGTTCCTGAATAAACTCGGCTACTTTTAAACGAATTTCTTTTTTAGCGGCACTGTCCTCGAAAGTAGTGGAATGAACCAATGCCAATCCAATAACATGATTTACATAGTAATCGGCAAATGCCAAACCAATATAACCACCCATGCTGTGCCCAGCTATATAATATTTTTCAATATGCAAACTGTGCATCAGGTCATGCAATACTTCCACATAATTGCTAATACTTGGTTTGTGTGAATGATGTATAGTTAAGGGTTTACAATGCACGCCTGGAAGATTCGGTGCAATAACTCTATAATGTTGTGAAAGAAATTCAATTTGATTTTTCCATATGCAATGGTCCTCGCCAAAACCATGTATTAATAACAATGTGGGCTTATTATTCACAGACTCATTATCCCCTTCATAAAAGTAAGCTAATTCATCTTCACCGTAATCGTAATAATGTAACATGTAAGCTTTTATGGGCGTTAAAAAACGAAAGCTATTTATATTTTGCTAAACGGCCTCTTTTAATAAGCCTTATTTGTAAGCATAAAGCTAATATCATGATAACAATCACTGATTTTGAAAAGTGTTGTGGTATCCAGTGGCTTGTAAACATAAGAACTGTGGTTGCTGTAAAAAATAACCAACCCAAATAACCGGTCCATTTTTTAGATAAAAAATAAACAGGGATGGCTAATAAATACAATGGGTGCAACCAAACTAAATTATAGTTTTCATGACAAGCATCGTGCAACGAAAATTGACTCATGTATAAAACCAATGCGCCGCCAACGCCAAATAAAAAGAGCAAAGAAATATCTAAAATGCGCGCTATGCGTTGGGTTATTAAACTATTCCAATTGGATACAAATATGTATAAAACAAGCACTAAGATTAAATACGTGATGGGACTTGTTTCTTTTCCCTTAGTTTTATTATTGTATTGAATATCCTTAGTGGATAATACCAATTTGGGATTTAGTGCAATTTTTTGGTATAATAATTTTGGTAAAAAGGCTTCCTGATACAAATTGGGGGTGCTGTCGGATACGGCACCTAATAATAAATCTATCCCCAAACCTACCCAGCCTAATCCACCTTTATAGGTGGCACTT
>CAIOYQ010000019.1 GCA_903862505.1 uncultured Bacteroidota bacterium | reverse complement strand
TTACTTAATATTGTTATATTTGTTTTATGACCGTCTTTTTCATCATAGTGCCTATTGTTATCATTATTGCATTCATTGTTAATTATTTATCAAGGGACACAAGCCTAGATGAAGTTGAATCCCCGCCCCCGTTACCGATTGATGTACATTTTCCGCCCAACCCGTCAGAAGAACGAATTGAATCCTATTACCAATCACTTTCCGAATCAGTGCCCCAAGAAAAAGTGGAGCATAGTCGACAGATGAATGCTATCAACATGTATGTGGAGTCACATTACGAGCTTCATTTAAGCTTGTTTGGCAAGGGCCCAACGATAGACATGATTAATGAAGCCTATGAAAAACTGTTGAATGAACATGTAAATTGTATCGCAAAAGGTGCTTCGCCTACATTTAATATTTCAGATAAGAAGAGGGCAAAGGATTATTTAATTGCTCATTTTAATGAAGGAAAATAAAATTTTGGAAGAGATCTTGCTCGTTAAATGCGATATGTTTTTATTTTTTTAATAAAGCGGTTTTAAGATGTTTTTATCGTTGAACGAAGGATATCAAACATCTATTCGTATGGCAGCCCATTAAATAATTTCATAATTTATTATTTTAGTTAATATCTTTAACTATGGCCCTTTTGGCCTACTTGCTTCTTAATTTTAAAATAAAGGATATGCATAAGTCGTTCTTAAAAACTCTAATAGCAATTTGCTTCTTTCTTTCCCCGTTCCTTGGCCATGGTCAATCACAAGTGAGTGGTGTTGTCAAGGGTTTAAAACTAGGGGATACTGCTGTTGTTAAAATTCAGAAAAATGCTGAAGCCTTTTATTTTAAAAAAATTGGAGGCATCGCCAATAACGCAGACGTTTCTTATGCATTTCCAAATCTATCCATTGGGAAATGGGCAATTAGCATAGATGCAAAGGGATATTTGTTTCCCCCAGCTAAGGTGTTGGATTTAAACAATAATAATATAGATCTTACTATTACGCTTACGCCGGCGACAATTGGTTCAACGTACAATTATACTTGGCAAGACGATAGCAGTTTTGTGGGACACGCACAACAGGCATATATTAATGATAAGGTAGAAATAAATGTATTAGGCAAGGCAGAAAAAGTACCAGACGATTTTAATGCCATTAATGCATTGAATGAGTATGGGTTTTTATTAAGCGACGATTCTTCAAAGTGGACAAGTGAGGATGCGTATAGATTATATCAAACTTTTAAGAAATTAAACTTTCGAAAATATAGTGAAAACGATTCTGTTAAGGTTAAAGCTAAATGGATTTTAACGGATAGATTTATTGATAGAGATATTGATTTTAGAACAGTAAATGGCGTTGATGTGATTACCATTTCCAGAGCAGCATTTACCTATGCAACTCCACAAGTGGTGACCGTAGATGGTGTGAAAGGTAAATTCTTTTCTAAAAGATTATACACGGCGCTGGTTTACTATTATTCTGACAAAGGAATTAATAAAGACCGCATTGCAGAAATTGCGAAAACAAGATATGGCTTTGAATTTTTAGCACCCTCTGCTTTTTTGAAAACGTTGATGAATGAAACGGAAACTAATTTCCAAGAATTTACAAGCGATGAAAAAATTATTATTCTTTCCATGTTTGAAGAATTTCCAGATGCAATGCAGAGACAAGGTGAATTAAAGTATATGGTGAGAAGGGTAAACGGCCAATCTCATCCAGTATATCCTACTGCGCCTGCAATTGCTTGGGTGACCAACAATAATATAGAGTGGATGGAGGGCGCCTTTATTAGCCAGGAAATTACTTATATGCAAAGGTTGGTATTGCATGAAAAAGCACATTTTTTATGGGAATATATTTTTGATAAATCCACACAGGATGATTGGGCTACACTCGGTGGGTGGTTTAAGGATCCAACATCTGGGTCGGGTTGGTCAACCACCAATACCACCGAGTTTGTTTCTGCCTATGCGCATTTAAAAAATCCCAATGAGGATATGGCAGAGAGCATTGCTTTTTATATTACCAATCCCGAAGCATTAAGAAGCAGATCCCTAAGAAAATTTGAGTTTATCAGAGATCGCATTATGAAGGGCACAAGATATATTTCGGTAATTCGCCCCGATTTAACTTTCCAGGTATATAATTTATTTCCCGACTATAATTATCCTGGTAAAATTAAACGCACCAAATTAGAGGTAATAGGAGAAGCTAACGAAGATAAGAAGGTGGTGTTTGAAGTAGAGCTTACGATTATGAATAAAGCATTTGATGGTGCTCAACAGGCGCAATGCAGATTTACCAGCTCTATAGGAACAATCAAAGATATGTGGCTAAATAAAGTAGATGCTAGTGGATCTATTCTTAGAGGTGAATTCACAATTTCTAAATATGCAAAGAGTGGTTATTGGATTATTCCTCAGATAAACATTTGGGATGCCGTGGGCAATCAGAGATTGGAAAACAACAGCACATATGGCGTTAAATGTTTTATTAATAACCCATTAGAAGATGTTACAGCACCACTTTATGTTCAAAAATCTTTAAAGTTGGATAGCGTTTCTGTTAAAGTAAAAGATTTCGGCGGCGGTTTAGCACAGGGTGCAGACACGGTAAACCTTCAGCCTACTAATGCTATTAGAGTAAAGTTTGACATGATCGAAAAGAATACCATCAATCCAGATGGTCGTGTATATATTAGAATGTATCTTCCTTCTTTTGATACCACAAATAAATATAACATACAACCCTATAGTTTTGATACACAAATTAGTGGTAGCGGCATATTAAATGACAAGCCGGATAGTTTAAAATCGACCCAATTTTATTTCCCGGTACCTGATTATTATCCTTCTGGTTTTTATTCTGTTAATTATATATCAATGACAGATTTAGCTTTAAATGTAAGACAAGTTTTATTTGATAAAGACACTGCTAATAAAAATTATTTTATACCGCCATCAAATATTAGCCAGCGCGCAATTAGGGATAGTATTTACATGAAAACAAAATATCCCGATTTAAAACCTCCAGTTATTGATTTAAACGATATCAAAATTCAAGCAACCCCCACCAATCCAAGTTCACCGAATGGCGAAACCTTGTTTGAAATGTGGCTTTGGATAAAAGATGAATCTGATTTTGCTGGAAAGGCCTCGGGTTTTGCAAATGGCTCTTACACACTTAGGGACCCGCAAGGACTAGAACGTAATTATTCAATGTTACAAACAGGTGAGTCTATTAATTCTTTTTATAGTATACAACCCGATTCCTCTATTTATGGATACAAAAGATATTATTTCAAAACCTTATTGCCAGTAGGTTCTCCTCCTGGATTATGGGGCGTTTCGGAAATTAATACTTATGACCATGCTCGAAACAGAAAGTATTATAATTTTGTTGAACTTGTTCGTTTTGATGTTGATCAATCCAGTGTGCTGAAAGTAAATCCTTATGTTGAAATTTTAGGCAAAAAAGTAAATAGCAAAAACGTAGACTCGGTTGCAGTTAAAATTGGCTGTGTTTCTTGTAAAGATCAAAAATATCGATTACGAATGTATAGTTCAATGGGCGGAAGCTCGGTTGTATTCGAAGGAAAAATGACCAAAGATACTGTTACGCTCTCGAATTTAAATTTAAAGGGCGTGAACGACGGCGTATTATATGCTACAGTATTTATGCTCGACAGTACAAGTGCTTTAATTGGAACGGGCCGGGCCACCTATACCAAAGACGTACTTCCTCCAAAGTCAGCAATTATACAATCCAACATTTCAAATTTTGGAAAGAGCAATCTGGATTCACTAATCATTGACATGAAAATAAGTGAGATAAACTGTGACTATAATGTGGTGATAACTCAAAAGTCTATCGTTAAAACAAATTCGTCCGAGATTAATCAAGATGTTATTAAATCAATGTCCACAAGCATTAAAACATTTGCTGTTGGAGACTCTGTTGTGTTGGCCGGCAAACTAACAGACTCAATTTTTAAATTAAAAAACATTAATCTAAGCGCATTCCAGGATGGTCTAATTGATATTAAAGTAACTGTATTAGACTCGTTGGGTAATGAAACGGCACCTATCAAAAACACAATTTATAAGGATACAAAGGACCCACTAATTACCATAAAGAAGTCTGCGATTACTGATTTAAAAGCAGTGTATACTGTTGAGTCAAATGAATATATAGCCAATACTTTAACAAAAGAAAATATGACCATTAATGTTGGAAATATTGATTCGGTTAAAAAGGTTTCAAGTACTTTATACAATGTTTATATTACCCGAATTTGTAATGACACTTTAAATTTATCTGTTAAAGTAAATACTTTACTAGACACGGTGGGCAATAAAAACGCAGTAACTTCAATGAGTACAATTGAAAAACTAATTCCCGATGCACCAGCAACAACAAATTTATCATATTGTACAGGAACAACTGCACTGGCGGTGACAGCGAATACATTAACCGGTCATACACTTGTTTGGTATAATGCATTGCCTAATGGCACACCACCATTGGGCGCAGCTCCAACTCCCTCCACAACAGTTATAGGTAGTATTGATTATTATGTAACACAAACTAAAACAACAACAGGTTGCGAAAGTGCAAAATCAAAATTAACTATCGCAGTAAATGCTACGCCTAGCACGCCAACACTTTCTCGTGATACGGCAAATAATTTAGTTTCTAGTGTTGCTAATGGAATTACTTGGTATAAAGACGGGGTTGCAATAACAGAAACCAGTGCTAAGTTTAAACCCACAACACCGGGTTCTTATACCGCAAAATCAACACAAAATGGATGTACAAGCGCAATTAGTGCAACCTATTATTTTTTAGTAACGGACATTATAAATCTAAGTGCTAACGAGTTTATCAAGCTAGCCCCCAATCCGTTTAGTAATAAAGTCAATTTTGACTTTGTGGTTAAAGGCTATCAGCATTTAAATATGGAAGTGTTTGAATTATCAACCGGAGCGAAAGTGCTCGTAAAAACAAATTTAATTGCAGGATCGCCCATACAACTAGGTCAACTATCTGCCGGCACTTATATTTTTAGAGTAAGCTCCAATGATGGAAAAATTGTTCAGCAGTTTAAAATGATAAAATTCTAATAGGAAAACATTGCAATAAAAAAAGACCCGAAATTTTCGGGTCTTTTTTATACTTTTTCAGCAATTATTAAACGTTTTTGTTCTCCGCTCTTCTTCTTGCTTCTTCCGCTTCTTTGTAAATTCTAATCCAAGTAAGGGAAATATCAATAATAGCTAAAACGGGTCCAATCATAATTACCATGATCATTTCAAGGCCGGGTGAATATCCAATAACGCCGTCGTGAGAGGACATTCTAGAGCGTTTATATAATTTATAT
>CAIOYQ010000018.1 GCA_903862505.1 uncultured Bacteroidota bacterium | reverse complement strand
GAAACCTTTCATATTAATATTGGCCATAATCAATGGGTAGATTTATTTATTTTATTTGCCTTTATTTCTGTTGCAGGTATTCTTGGTAATGCTGTGGGATACGCAATTGGTAAAAAAGTAGGTCCTGCCATGTATGATTGGAAAGAAAACTTTTTTTTCAAGAAAAAGTATTTAGTACAAGCACAGGAATTTTATGAAAAGCATGGGGGCGGGGCTATTGTGATTGCACGTTTCATTCCAATTGTAAGAACCTTTGCACCAATTGTTGCAGGGATTGTGCGTATGGATAAGAGCAAGTTTAGTTTTTATAATATTGCGGGCAGTATTGCCTGGGTGGGAAGTATGTTATGTGCCGGACATTTTTTACAAGCCTGGATTTTAGAGCGCTTCCAATTTGATTTAAAGCAACATCTGGAGGTAATTGTGTTGGGCATTGTTTTTATAACCACTGTGCCTGTAATTATTAAAGTGATTACGCATAAATCTAAATAGTATTTTAATATGACCACCAATCGCCAAATTGGACTACTGTCTATGCCCGTATTAGTTGCTGCCCTTGGATATTTTGTAGATGTATACGATTTATTATTATTTACCATTGTTCGTCAACCAAGCGTAATGGCAGTAGGTGCCACTGCTAAATCAATTATTGAAGATAGCGCGCATATCATTAACTGGCAAATGTCTGGTTTATTAATTGGCGGCATTATATGGGGTGTGATTGGCGATAAGTATGGAAGATTAAAAGTATTGTTTGGGTCCATCATGTTATACTCCGTTGCCAACATACTTACTTCATTTGTACAGAGTGTAGATCAATATGCATACTGCCGATTTATTGGAGGCATTGGTTTAGCGGGGGAACTAGGCGCAGGTATTACCTTAGTTTCCGAAATGCTTCCTAAAAACAAGAGAGGGATTGGAACCAGCATGGTAGCAGGCATTGGTTTATCCGGCGCTGTATTCGCTTATTTTACTTTCCAATACACCAAGCAATGGGGGCTACATTATACTATGGGAGGCATTAATATAAACGATTGGAGAATTTGTTATCAGATAGGTGGTGTACTAGGTATTTTTTTATTAATACTTCGAATTCGTGTATCGGAGTCCTTTATGTTTGAATCGGTAAAACTTGCCAATGTTTCAAAGGGTAATTTCTTGCAATTCTTTTCTAATAAAAAAAGATTTTCAAAATACGTAAAAGCAATATTAATTGGCTTACCTACTTGGTTTGTAATAGGCGTGTTGGTTAATTATAGCAATAAATTTGCTTCTGAATTGTATGAAAAAAACTTAATTGATTCAGGTAAGTCTATCATGTTTGCTTATATAGGTATAGCTATTGGAGATATTGTAATTGGTTATGTAAGTCAGTATTTTAAAAGTCGTAAAAAAGCCTTGCTTGTGTTTTATAGTTTAAACACGGTGGCCATGGTTTTATTTTTCTCTATGTTTAATGATAGTGATCAGCGCATGTATGCCATTTGCGCACTCTTAGGTTTTAGCACTGGCTATTGGGCTATATTTAATACGATGGCAGCCGAGCAGTTTGGTACGAATTTAAGAGCAACCGCGGCAACCACTATTCCCAATATGGTAAGAGGTGCATTGCCTTTAATTAACTTTTTGTTTTTAGATATTTTACAAAAGAAAGCCGGTTGGACAGTCATACAAAGTGGAATTTTAACGGGCTCCATTGTAATGGCTATTACCGTTGTAGCTTTTGTGTATACCGAAGAAACCTATCATAAGGATTTGGATTATTTAGAAGTAGACAGCCCACTTCCTTAATTCTTTGTATTATGCGTTTACTCTTTATTCGTTTTTCTTCGATTGGTGATATTGTTTTTACCACACCTGCCATTCGCGCTGCAAAGCAACAATTGCCAGGAGTGGAGATACATTTTTTAACCAAATCTTCCATGAAAGCGGTAACAGAAGCCAACCCCTATATTGATTGTTTTCATTATTTTGATAAAGACCTTGGTGCTACCATTAATGAGTTACAGACGGTTGGGTTTGACTATGTCATTGATTTGCATAAAAATCTTAGAACCTTAAAAATAAAAAAAGCCTTAGGTGTTCCTTCTCTTAGCTATCACAAATTAAGTTGGCAAAAATTATTGCTTACTAAATTGCATATAAATTTTATGCCTACCCGTCATATTAGTGATAGGTGTTTGGATACACTAGCGCCATTAGGTGTTGTAAACGACGGAAAGGGTTTGGATTATTTTCTACCGGATACCATTCAATTAAGTCCCGCCGATTTGCCTGCTTTGCATAGTAATGGATATATTGCCTTAGTAATTGGGGCTTCATTCGCTTCAAAAAAATTACCCATTGCACAGTTGCAGGACCTTTGCACTCAATTAAAGTATCCTGTCGTATTAATTGGAGGAAAGGAAGATGCTTTAGAAGGGGAGCAAGTCGCATCCATTGATCCTATCAAGATATTTAATGCTTGCGGAAAATTTTCATTACACCAATCCGCATTGTTGGTTAAGCAATCCAAAACAGTAATATCTCACGATACAGGCTTCTTGTATATTGCTTGTGCTTATCACAAAAGAACAGTAGCTATATGGGGAGCCACTTCTCCTGCATTACAAGTGGGGCCCTACTATCCATTAACTGGATTGGATACTGCTGCAGGCAAAAATGATATGGATATGTATTTTAATTCGATCGTTCCCAACCTGCCCTGTCAACCCTGTTCTAATTATGGCAGCAAGCAATGTCCTCAGGGTCATTTTGCTTGTATGCGTCAACAAAATATTACCACCATTGCCGCAAAAGCAAATGGGTATTACGAGGAAGCTAAATAATAAGCGTAAAAAAGCCCCGCAATTGCGAGGCTTTTATTATAAATCCAAAGATCAATGATATTTGATTGAATTATAAAGTTTTCAATACGTCGTTCATATTTCTTACAGCGTCTGCGCTTTTATTGAATGCAGCTTGCTCGTCGGCAGATAAATCCATTTCCACAATCTTCTCCCAACCATTTTTTCCAATCACTACAGGTACGCCTAAGCAAATATCATTTTGGCCATACTCGCCGTTTAAGCTTACGCAACAAGTAAATAATTTTTTCTCGTCACGTACAATGCTTTCTACCAATGCAGCGCCTGCAGCACCGGGTGCATACCAAGCCGAAGTGCCTAATAATTTTGTTAATGTAGCACCACCCACCATGGTATCGTTAATGATAGTTTGTTGTTGTTCTTCAGTTAAAAATTTAGTAACTGGAATGCTATTCCAGGTTGCATGCTTTATTAAAGGAATCATGGTCGTATCACCGTGACCGCCTACTACTAATGCGTTTAAGTCCGCTGGGCTACAATTTAAAGTAGTGCTTAATTGATATTTGAAACGCGCACTATCTAGCGTACCACCCATTCCAATGATTCTATTTTTTGGTAACCCAGTAGACTGCATAGCCAAGTAGGTCATCGTGTCCATTGGATTACTAATTACAATAATAATTGCGTTTGGAGAATGCTTTAAAATATTTTCACATACTCCTTTTACAATACCTGCGTTGGTACCAATTAACTCCTCACGCGTCATGCCTGGTTTACGAGGTAAGCCGGAAGTAATTACAACTACGTCTGAGTTAGCTGTTTTTGAATAATCGTTGGTGCTTCCAGAAATACGGGTATCAAATCCTAATAATGCAGCAGTCTGCATCATATCCTGTGCTTTACCTTCTGCAAAGCCTTCTTTAATGTCTAACAAAACTAATTCGTTAGCTAATTCTTTACGAGCAATATTGTCTGCACATGTTGCGCCAACTGCACCTGCTCCAACAACGGTAATTTTCATATAGGATCTATTTTATAGTAAATGGTTAATTTTTACGGTGCAAAGTTAGGGATTATCTTAATTGGCTTGTGTATATTTCAAAAGTTCTGCAGTTTCTACACCTTGCTCCCAAATTCTTACAAATTCTCCATTTTTATACAATGCTACAAATGGGGTCATTTTGGGTCTAAAAAAAGAGGGAATGGTATACGTTGGGTCACGACCTATGATTACGTTTGCTTTTCCTATTAAGTCATAGGTAGATGCAAATTTCTTAATAAGGTCCATTTCTCTGTAACTATCCCAAACAAAAAACACGTTATTAAATTTAGCAGCTTCTTTTTTAAGATCGGCAGCTTCGTGTTCGCAATGCGAACAATCGGGACTAAATATGATAAAACAGGTGTATTTGTATTTAGCAGGTATGTCTTTTTCTGTTAATTCTTTTCCTTCCACCGACGAAATGCTAAATGCAGGACTATGTTTGTCTTTGGCATAAGGGGCATTTGGATCAATTTGGGGCATTGTGTTTTGAGCACTGGATGACTCCGTTTTATTTTGTGTGGTTGTTTGTGTTGGAGTCTGCGTTTCTGGCTTCACTTGTGCGGTAAGTGAGCAACTCATTATTAAACACAAAAATGGTACCAGTCCAAATAACTTGAATTTCATATTTTTATAGTTTTTATTTTTGATCATCTAGCATTCTTTTTTCTTTGGCATCTTGCAGGAATTCGGAAGCGAAGATGAAATTATTAAGCAATTCGTTTTTACAATAAATAATATCCTCTTTGGAACCTTCCCATTCTTTTTTACCTTGATGTAAATATAAAATGTAGTCCCCAATTTCCATAACACTATTCATGTCATGAGTCACTACAATCGTAGTAATATTATTTTCAACGGTGAGTTCATGTATAAGCTTATCAATCACCATGGATGTTTGAGGATCTAAGCCAGAATTAGGCTCGTCGCAGAATAAATATTTTGGACTCAGGACAATGGCGCGCGCCAAACCCACTCTTTTTTTCATACCTCCACTAATTTCGGCAGGAAACTTGTCGTTAAACCCTGTTAAATTAACCCTTGCTAATATCTTGTTTACTTTTTCAATTTTTTCTATGTCAGAAAGGGTAGTGAACATATCCAAAGGAAATCTTACATTCTCTTCTACCGTTAAGGAATCAAATAAAGCATTCCCTTGAAACAACATACCTATATTATTACGTAATTCTTTTCTATCCTCTTTAGACATCGTTGCTGAATCTACGCTGTCAAAAAAAATATTGCCTTTGTCTGCTTGTATTAAGTCAACAATACATTTTGTTAGTACTGTTTTACCACTTCCGCTTGCACCAATAATTAAATTACACATACCAGGTTTAAACTGCGCAGAAATATCCTCAAGGATTACCCTGTCGTCAAATTGTTTACTGATATGTTTTATCTCAATCATAATTATTTGTTTACTGGAAGCTGAAGGGATAATAAATCTTCAAAAGTATCTCTTCTACTTATTAATCTAGACACCCCATTCTCAAATAGTACCTGTGCCGGCTTATACCTTGAATTATAATTGCTTGCCATTTCATATCCATAAGCACCGGCATTAAAAAATACCAAAAAGTCTCCTTCCTGGATAGTTGGAATTGCTCGGTCCCATGCAAAAGTATCGGTCTCGCAAATATTGCCCACCACTGCATATGCTTGCTGCTGTGCCGTGGGGTTACTTATATTATCAATATGGTGATAGGCGTCATAAAACATAGGTCGGATTAAATGATTTAAACCCGTGTCAATACCCGCAAATTGAATGTTACCTGATTGTTTTAATACATTCACTTTTGCAATAAAATAACCACACTCGCTTACCATATATTTTCCCGGTTCAAACCAGGCCGTTAAAGGGCGACCATATTTTTCAGATAAACGATGCATGGCTTTGTCTACCTCTGCCCCTAACAAAGCAATATCGGTTCCTTTTTCACCCGGTTGATAAGGCACTTTAAATCCACCTCCAAAGTCTAATACATTTACGGTTGGGAAATGTGCTAATAAAATATCAAATACTTCTGCCGACTGAATAAAAACAGCAACGTCTTTGATTTCACTTCCTGTATGAATATGTAAATTGGCAATATTAATATTGTATTTTTCTTGAATGGCTTTTAATTCCTCTAATTGTGTTACGGGTATACCAAACTTACTCTTGTCATGCCCAGTGGATATTTTTAAATTTCCCCCTGCCATAATATTAGGACGCACACGCAGGCCAACTGGGTAACTATTGCCATACTTGGCACCAAATTTTTCTAAATTAGATAAGCTATCAATATTCACATGAATGCCTAAGCTTACTGCTTCGCAAATTTCTTCAAAGCTTACACTGTTGCTTGTATATAAAATATTTTGAGGTGCAAAGCCTACATGTAAAGCTAGTTTTGCTTCATTAATGGAACTAGAGTCCACATTACAGCCAGCTCGTTTTACAACATCTAAAATATGAATATTGGTAAGTGATTTACAGGCGTAAAAAAAGCGTGTATGCGTACTTGAAAAATTCGACAATAGATTTTGGTATTGGCTTACGATTTTCTCCGCATGGTACACATATAATGGTGTGCCATAGTCATTTGCGGCCGTCTTTAATTGATCGTAGGATAAGCTTGACTTCATATTACGAAGATACAAATTTATGTAGCTTCTTGGTCATCACCTGGAAGGTCGTTTCCTTTATCAGATGCGTTCGCATCTTCTTCTCCTGAAAGGTCATTTCCTTTATCAGTTGCATTCGCAACTTCATCCAGTACTGAATGATCGGTAAAGTCTTCCGGCTTAATCACAGTTGCTTCCACAATTTGCTCGGCCAACACTTCCTTAATCTTTGGTAAATCCTCGGTAGAGTTAATGCCAAAGTAATCCATAAAGTTTTTAGAAGTAGAGTATACCAATGGTTTGCCTGGTAATAATTCGTTTCTGCCGCTAATAACTATAAGTTCTTTTTCCAATAATTTTTGGATAGAGTAATCGCTGTTTACACCTCTAATGGCTTCCACTTCTCCTTTTGTAATAGGTTGTTTGTAGGCAATAATAGCTAAAGACTCTAAAGCGGCATTGGAAAGACGCTTTAAAAATTTATCTCCATTTAATTGCGCAATTGTAGTGTGAAATGTAGGTTTTGTCAAAAACTGCCAACCGCCGCCACTTTGTTTTAATTCAAAGGGATAAAATTCAGTTGCATATTTTTCCTGTATACCGTTTAAAGCACTTTCTACTTGATCCAATGTAATACGCTCTTCTAAAAATCCAAAAGCGTTATTGATTAATTCAGTAATGTCATTTGCATTCAATGCTTTATCGCTTGCAAATATTAACGCTTCAATATGCGGTATGATTTCACTTATTTCCATAATAGATCGTGCTTATCCGTTTAAGGCAGCAGCGCCACTTACAATTTCCGTTAATTCGGTTGTAATAGCAGCTTGTCTTGCGCGGTTGTAAGATATTTTCAATGATTTTAATAATTCGTTTGCGTTCTCGCTTGCCTTATCCATCGCTGTCATTCTTGCGCCATGCTCACTAGCATTGGCATCTAGGACCGCTTTAAATAATTGCGTATTTAAAATTTTTGGCATCAACTCGGCAACCAAAATTTCTTTTTGAGGTTCAAAAATAAAATCTGTTTTCTTTTGATTTGCTTTTTTCGCCATTTTTGGAATGGGTAAAAATGGCTCTGCTTTAAATTCTTGTGTAGCAGCATTTTTAAATTCGCTATAAATAATTTCGATCGCGTCAAATTCTTTATTGATAAATGAATCCATTGCGGCTTTTGCTGCAGCTTGCACATTTCCAAAGGTCAATTTTAAAAAGATATCTTTAAAATCGGCGTTGGTATCGTATCCAGATTTTGATAAACTTTCATATCCTTTTTTGCCAATATTCCAGATGGTAATTTTCTGCGTAGGGTATTTTTCGGCAATTGTTGCTTTTGCTAATTTCACCACATTGGCATTGTAACCACCACACAATCCTCTATCCGATGTTACCACAATTAACAACACATTGTTTACGATGCGTGTTTCAGCTAAAGCCAAATTCATATCCCCTTCCAAACTGCCAATAATATTGCTTAACATATCCTGCAATTTGCGCGCGTAAGGTCTCATTTGGGTTATCGCGTCTTGAGCACGACGTAATTTAGCAGCACTTACCATTTTCATGGCTTTTGTGATTTGCTGTGTACTTTGCGTACTTTTTATTCTATTTCTTACTTCTTTTAATTGACCAGCCATAGCTTTATAATTTCCTGTGTTTTAGGCGAGCAAAGGTATCATTTTTTTGCCCATTTTCCACTTTTTAGCCCCGCCAAGTTAATTTTTGTATTCAGGAGGCTTTAAAATGGCCAAACTGCCCTCAAATCCTTACCTTTGAGACCCTTAATTGGCTGTCCAAAATAGTTTGGCACGTATATTGAGAAAGGTATATTAACACATTTATTTACAAGTTATATGTTGAAAATTATAAGTACACTTTTTGGCGGATCTAAAAGTGAGAAGGATGTAAAAAAAATCCAGCATTTAGTAGGCGTGATCAATGGTCATTTCGATGGCTATCGCGCGCTGGATAACGACCAATTAAGGGTAAAAACGCTGGAGTTTAAGGCTAGGATTAAAGCACAAACCAAGGAACTAGATAGTTTAATTGAAGCAGAACAAAATAAAGCGGAGGCTTTATCGGAAGGCGATTTAATGGCGCGCGACGCCATTTATCAAAATATTGATACAATTAAAAAGGATCGTGATCAAGCAATAGAGAAAGTGCTTTGGGAAATTTTACCTGAGGCTTATGCGGTGGTGAAGGAAGCAGCGCGCCGATTTACAAATGAAGAAGAGTTGGTCACTACTGCTACGGACTTGGACCGTGAATTGTCGGTGAAAAAAGAATATATAGAAATTAAAGGGGACAAATCGGTTTTTCAAACTACATGGAATGCGGCGGGTACCCCAGTGACTTGGAATATGGTGCATTATGATGTGCAGTTAATTGGAGGCATTGTTTTGCATCAGGGTAAGATTGCCGAAATGAGTACCGGAGAGGGTAAAACCTTGGTTTCTACTTTGCCAGCTTATTTGAATGCTTTGGCTGACGAAGGTGTGCATATTGTAACGGTGAACGATTATTTAGCAAAAAGAGATAGCGAGTGGAATGGCACTTTATTTGAGTGGTTAGGATTAACGGTGGACTGTATTGACAAGCACCAACCCAATACCGAAGAACGTCGCAATGCATACAAAGCAGATATTACTTACGGAACCAATAACGAATTTGGATTTGACTATTTAAGAGACAATATGGTGCATACGCCAGAGGAAATGGTGCAACGTAAACATCACTTTGCCATGGTGGATGAGGTGGATAGTGTATTAATTGATGATGCGCGTACTCCCTTAATTATTTCAGGTCCCATTGGGCATCAAACAGGTGAGCAACAATTTTTTAATTTGAAGCCAAGAATTGAAAAATTGGTAGATGCGCAAAAGAAAGTAGTGAGCGCCTCATTAATAGAAGCAAAAAAGAAATTAAGTGAAGGCAACGACGATCCTAAGGATGGTGGCCTTGCATTATATCGTGCCTTTAGAGGTTTACCTAAGAACGGGGCGTTAATTAAATTTTTAAGTGAGCCAGGGGTGCGGGTTAAAATGCAAAAATCTGAGAATCATTATTTAGCCGATCAGCAAAAAGAAATGCACCATGTGGATGCAGATTTATATTTCCATATTGACGAAAAAAATAATTCGGTTGAATTAACGGAGAAAGGCTTACAACTTATTACGGGTGCAGGAGAGGATCCAAACTTTTTCTTGTTGCCAGACATTAGTATTGCTTTAAATGCAATTGATATTAATGCTACATTAAAAGCGGAGGATAAGTTGCAACAAAAAGAAGTGATTATTACTGACTATAGTATTAAGGCCGATCGTATTCACACTGTGAATCAGTTATTAAAAGCCTATACTTTATTTGATAAGGATGTGGAGTATGTAGTAATAGAAGGGCAGGTGAAAATTGTAGACGAGCAAACCGGTCGTATTATGGAAGGCCGTCGTTATTCCGATGGTTTACACCAAGCGATTGAAGCCAAAGAAAATGTAAAAATTGAAGCCGCTACACAAACTTATGCAACCATTACTTTGCAAAACTTTTTTAGAATGTACCACAAATTAGGTGGTATGACAGGTACTGCAGAAACGGAAGCATCGGAGTTTTGGAGTATTTATAAATTAGATGTGGTAACGGTTCCAACCAATATACCTGCAGTGCGAAAGGACGAACAGGATATGGTATTTAAAACCAAGCGTGAAAAATTTGGAGCAGTCATAGACACAATTGAAAAGTTGCGCGAGGAAGGCCGACCATGTTTAGTGGGAACCACGTCGGTTGAAGTGAGTGAATTATTAAGTAGAATGCTTCGTCAAAAAAATATTCCACATAATGTTTTGAACGCGAAACAACATGCGCGTGAAGCACAGGTGGTTGCAGAAGCGGGTTTAACGGGTGCCGTAACCATTGCCACGAATATGGCGGGTAGAGGAACGGATATTAAATTAAGTCCCGAAGTAAAAGCGGCGGGTGGTTTAGCCATATTAGGTACCGAGCGTCACGAGTCTCGTCGTGTAGACAGACAGTTAAGAGGTAGAGCTGGACGTCAGGGTGACCCAGGTTCTTCTCAATTCTTTGTTTCCTTAGAAGATGATTTAATGCGCATGTTTGGTAGTGAAAGAATTGCAAAAGTGATGGACTTTGCAGGATATAAAGAAGGGGAAGTCATTCAGCATAGCATGATTACAAAATCTATTGAGCGTGCTCAAAAGAAAGTAGAGGAAAACAACTTTGGTATCAGAAAGCGTTTGCTGGAATACGATGATGTGATGAATAAGCAAAGAACGGTGATCTACAAAAAACGTAATCACGCTTTGTTTGGGGAGCGATTGGCTTTAGACATTGATAATGCATTTTATCAAGTCATTGAAAGCTTAGTGTTAGCAAATAAATCCAATGGAACTTATGAGGACTTTAAATTGTCTTTAATTGTAAGTGGTGGGTTTGATTCAAAAATCACCCCGGAGGAATTTGCATCTACTCCTGAAAATAATTTAGTAGAAAAAGTATATCAGGAAGCCATTGCGCATTATGAGTATAAGAAAAATGATATTATGCAGGAGAGTATTCCTGTGTTTAAGAAAATTCGTTTAGAGCAAGGCAGCCATATTGAAAATGTAATTGTACCGGTGGGGGATGGCAAAGTCGCTTACAATGTTTTAGTGAATTTAGATAAAAATGTAAGCACAGGTGGACTAACATTGGCAATGCAAGCAGAAAAATCTATTTCCCTAAGTTTAATTGATGATGCTTGGAAAGAGCATTTGCGCGCGATGGACGATTTAAAACAATCGGTACAAACAGCCACTTACGAACAAAAGGATCCATTGGTAATTTATAAAATGGAAGCCTTTGAATTGTTCCGTAAAATGGATATTGAAATTAATCATAAGCTTGTTCAATTTTTATGTCATGTTCATTTGCCTTTTGATCAAGGTGTGAAAGAAGGCCGTCAACAAAAAACGGATTTAAGTAAATTAAGTGCCGGCAGAACGGAGGAAGGTGTGGGAGAAAAACAATACCATGACCCAAGTGAACAAAAGCAAGCACCTGTAACTGTTGGTCCAAAAATTGGACGCAATGATCCTTGCCCATGCGGTAGTGGAAAAAAATACAAAGCATGTCATGGAAAAGATGCCGCTTAATAAATACATTGATCACACCATCTTAAAGCCAACTTGTTTGGTTTCAGATATTGAAAAATTATGTGCCGAAGCAAAGCAATATGATTTTGCAGCCGTTTGTGTTCCTCCCAATTTTGTGCAATTAGCTAAGGAGCAGGTAGCAGGTTCGGATGTAAAAGTGGCCACAGTGATTGGGTTTCCTTTTGGCTACAGTGCAACCGAAGCTAAGATTGCTGAAATTATTTTAGCCATGGTGGATGGTGCAGATGAATTAGATGTAGTAGCCAATATATCGGCTATTAAAAATGGAGACTGGGCGGCCATTGCGGACGAGATAAATCATATCCTACCTATTATTAGATCAAAGGGGAAAGCAGTAAAAATAATTATTGAATCGGGTGTATTAACCAATGACGAAATAATTAAGTGTTGTGATATTTATGGAATAGCAGGCATTGATTTTTTGAAAACATCTACCGGCTATGCCGAAAAAGGAGCCAGTGTAGAAGCCGTACAACTCTTTCGCAAACATTTACCTGAAGCTGTGCATATAAAAGCATCGGGAGGTATTAGAGACTATGCCACTGCACAACAAATGATTGATGCAGGTGCCACCAGAATAGGATGTAGTGCAGGGGTAGCCATTGTAACAGGCGCTGATACCAAAAATTTAAAAAGTAATTATTAATAGCTAACTTTAAATAGAAGCATTCATTCGATTTTTTTACATTCAATTCATTTCATCTCATTTGAAGAAATAATATGTTACTAGAAAAAATAAAAGCATTAGCTGCCGAAGGGCAAACAGAAAATATTTCCATTCGTCGTCACTTGCATGCAAATCCTGAATTAAGTTATCAGGAATTTGAAACCTGCAAATATGTGCAAGCGCAATTAACTAAAATAGGCATTCCTTTTACCGCAATTGCTACCACCGGTGTGTTGGGAATTATTGAAGGAAAAAATCCAACTAAACGAGTTGTTGCTTTACGTGCCGATATGGATGCGCTTCCTATATTAGAAGAGAATGAGGTGGAATATAAATCTAAAAATCCAGGAGTAATGCATGCATGTGGACATGATGTACACACTACTATTTTATTAGGTGCTGCAAAAATTTTATGGAGTCTGCGAGATGAATTTGAAGGAACGATAAAATTATTATTTCAACCCGGAGAAGAAAAAAATCCGGGCGGGGCAAGTTATATGATACGTGACGGTGCTTTGCAAAATCCTACACCTCAAGGTATTATTGGATTACACGTGCATCCGGGATTATCTTTTGGAAAATTGAGTTTTAGAAAAGGGCGGGTGATGGCTAGTGCCGATGAATTGTATGTTAGCATAAAAGGTCCAGGTGGTCATGCAGCTACACCACATCAAACGGTGGACACGGTATTAGTAGCTGCTCAACTAATTACAAGTTTACAAACAATCATATCGCGCAATCGCAATCCGCAAAATCCATCTGTTTTATCTATCTGTTCTATACAAGGAGGAAACACCACCAATGTAATTCCAAGTGAAGTAAAATTAATG
>CAIOYQ010000017.1 GCA_903862505.1 uncultured Bacteroidota bacterium | reverse complement strand
TTCCCATGACCTGGGGCATCAAATCCAATTACCCTAAACCCCTGTCTTAATAGGGGTTGAATATATTGCTCAAATTTGTAAAAATTACTTGCATATCCATGGCATATTAATACGGTCTTGCCATTGGGCTTACTAGAATGCCATTCGTACCCATTGATGGTCATTTGACTCGTTAAGGTTATTTTTTTTGGCTTTGCCTGATGAAATATAGCGGGGGCTTTTGTTTTTTTATATTTTGGGTAAGGTGTGCAAAACAAGTTTATTGCAAGTTTGCCAGCAACAGAAGGAGAAAGGCCTCCAATGGCACTAAATTTTGTCCTTAAATATTGTAGATATATTCTTTCCGAAAAGCCAAGCTTTGCCATAATCACCTATTTGGCTGCAAAGATAGGTGGCAGCGTGCTCCGCCTAATATTTTTTTTGTATTTCGACAACAAAAAGCCTTGCTTCAAGGTTGTTTAAAGCTATTTTTGCAAAAACACATTAGCTATCATTATGTACGCACTTAAAATTAATTTTGAACAAAAGGGGTTAGATCCTGTGGTATTGGAAAATGTAAAAGCAGGAGAAAGTTTATTAGAAGTATTATTAGATGCTGGTATAGAGCTACACCATAATTGTGGTGCAGTATGCGCTTGTAGTACTTGTCATTTGTATGTAAAAAAAGGGATGGATTTTTTAGAGGCATTATCGGATAAAGAAGAAGATTTTATTGACAGAGCATTAATCCCAAGGATTGAATCTAGATTAGGTTGTCAATGTGTTATTCAAGAGGGTACTGGAGAGATTGAAATAACCCTTCCCGATCAAACACAATTCTTAGGAGAGTAATTCAATGAATGATTTAATAAAATAAAAGAGATAAATAAAAAGATATGACACAGTTTGAACCACCCATCAATTGGAATGATCATGAAGATATTGCACAGAAATTATATGAAAAGTTCGGAGACGACTATTCGGAGTCAAAGATATATAGGGTTCGTTTCACAGACTTGTTAGAGTGGGTATTGACTTTGCCACATTTTGAAGGAAAAAAAGAAGAATCTAGTGAAGGTCATTTGGAAATGATCCAAAGTGCGTGGGTATATGAATGGCGTGATAATCAAAAATAGACGTACATTTAAATATTAAAATTATCTCCATTGTTAGAAAATTTGAAAAATATAAGCTGCTTTATATTTGACGTGGATGGTGTACTCACCAATGGCGAAGTCATTGTTATGCCCAATGGAATATTGGTTCGTAAAATGAGCATAAAGGATGGATATGCCATTCAGTTGGCCATCAAAAAAGGTTATCATGTTTGGATCATCTCTGGTGGCAATTCGGAAGAAGTAAAGGACCGTCTACTCAACTTGGGGGTGAAGGAAGTATATATGGGAGTGAGAGATAAAAGCATGTTGGTAAAAAAATTAGTACAGGAGCATCAAGTGCCGCTTAATAATATTATATATATGGGGGACGATATGCCCGATTATGAAGCAATGAAATTAGTGGGTATTGCTGCTTGCCCTAATGACGCAGCAGATGACATTAAAGCCATAGCTGGCTATATTACACTGGCTAAAGGAGGAGCGGGGTGTGCTAGAGAAGTAATTGAAAAGGTATGAAAGCTG
>CAIOYQ010000016.1 GCA_903862505.1 uncultured Bacteroidota bacterium | reverse complement strand
TTGTAAAAGTTGATAAAAAAGTTAAATTATATAGTAACAAGGGCGAATTAGTAATTGGTTTAGACGACTATAAAAGTGTAATTCCTATCACAAAAGATAAATTTATTGCTATCAATGACGATAAGAAAATTGACATTTTAAGTGAAGAAGGGAAGGTTTTAAACAAAGACTCTTATATAATTACTGGCGATGTAGACGCTATTGCATTACTATCGCCAGATGTTGTGTTAAACTATATGTCGGTTAATTCAAAGTATTTCAATTTTGATAAATTATTCACTAATACGATTGCTTCAATTACAACAAAAGATATTGCCGGCCTAAATGAAACTTCCAATATCGAAACCGTAAGACAAAAATTTCCTTACGTAAAATATACTACTTCTAATAGTGCTACCGCTGGTAATGACTATGATATGGTTATGGGAACAAAATCAAGTAGTACAGCTAAAACCGAAAGTACGACAACGGAAACAGCTATTCCAGATACTAATGAACAGTTTCCAGGCGTAGGGGGTTATTCTTATCAAACATTTAAAGGTGCTAGCCAGTTTGATTTTACATTTATGTTTGACGGAGAAGTAAAGACATATGAAACATACGACGCTTCATACAATCCAATTTATAGATTAAATACCGCCTCTCATCTTTCTTCAGTGGATATAGGATTTGGAGACAAATCTGGTAATGAAACTTTTAAAAAGAAATTAAAAGAAAAATTAATTAGTGCTGGATGGCAAACTACTGATGCAGATACGGACGCTTCAATGACGTTTACAAATAGTGCAAATGCCAATAGCATTACATTAAATGCATCAAAATTGAGCATCACTTTTTATAATCCCAATGCTTATACAACACCGCAATATCCGCAATATGAAACAGGGGACTAATTCATATTGAATTTTTCACTAAACAATTTGGTGTAGAATAACTATTAAGAATCATTGTTGTCAGCCGTTTGCCAAATGCAAACAAGGTTGGTAGCAATGATTTTTTTATGGCTTATTTGCCTGATTTTGTCCTATTTTGTATACCCTAGGCTAATCATAAATTAATAATGGAAAAACCAAAGGTTGGGTTTAATACTGCATACTCGGTGGTCATCGCCAACATGATTGGCGTGGGGGTCTTTACCTCTTTGGGTTTTCAGTTAGTAGGATTGCATAGTTATATTTCTATCACAGCGCTATGGTTGTTTGGTGGCTTCTTGGCACTGAATGGTTCTTTTTGTTATGCCGAATTAAGTGCGGCGTATCCAAAGTCTGGAGGCGAGTATCATTTTTTAAGAACGGCTTTTGGCGATCGGGTGGGCTTTTTATCGGGATGGGCTTCCTCTATCGTAGGATTTGCAGCCCCCATTGCTGCGTCGGCCTATGCATTTTCAAAATATTTATTAGACGTAACTAGGTTCAATGTAAATCCGCTGGTTTTTTCCATTCTTATCATCGTTATCATTTCAATAGTAAACTGTATTAGTTTATCGCATAGCGCAAGACTTCAGGTATTTACTTCTTTTGCCAAAGTGATACTATTAATTTTATTAATTGCATTTGGCTTTTACTCTATTTTTTATATGCATGCAGATACTATTGGGACTAAACACGTTATCGTAGGAGATTACGCAACAGAAATGATTTCACCCGCTTTTTGGGTGAGTTTAATTTATGTTTCTTATGCTTATTCGGGATGGAATGCTTCTTCCTATATTATTGATGACATAAAAAACCCTAAAAAAACGGTACCTCGTTCTATTTTTTGGGGAGTGCTTACCGTCATTGCTATTTATACCATGATAAACCTTGTTTTTGTTTTATCTAGTGCACCTGCGCAAATAATTGGCAAGGAAGACTTTGTTTTTTTTGTAGCTAATAATTTATTCTCAACCTATGGCGGTAATATCATTTCTTTATTGATTGCCTTTTTTTTAATGTCTACCATTAGTGCTTTAATATTAATAGGTCCTAGGGTAATACATGCGATTTCAAAAGATTATTCCTTCTTTTCTTTCTTTGTTAAACATACTAAAAATGGTATTCCACTTAGATCCATTTTAATGCAAGCAATTATATCCATTACCATTTTAGTAACCAGTAGTTTTGAATTTATCATTACCACCATGGGTTTAATACTTTGTTTTTTTACCACCCTCACCTCGGTTTCTACAATCGTATTAAGATATAAACATCCCAATATTGAAAGGCCTATTAAAATACCATTTTACCCCATCCCACCAATTATATATGCGGTTTTTAACTTGTGGATTATGTACCATGTAGTAAGCTCAAAGCCCGAACAAGCTTTATACAGCATCTTCTTTATTTTGCTGGGTGTTATCATTTACTACTTTGCAAAAAACA
>CAIOYQ010000015.1 GCA_903862505.1 uncultured Bacteroidota bacterium | reverse complement strand
CGCGTTCTCTTACTTTGAAAAGGCATTCCAACCCTGCGCATTAATATCAAATACATTATTGCCCTTCGTAATAATTTTAGTGCCCTCTTCTTTGTCACACATGTATCCAATAACACTTATTTCTTCTTGTAAGGTAATTTTATCGTAGTCGGACTGTTTCATGGTAAACAATAATTCATAATCTTCTCCTCCATTTAGCGCACAGACCGTTGGATCTAATCCAAATTTAAATGCAGCCGCTTTGGTTGCTTCGTTTATAGGAATTTTTTCTTCATATATTCTGCAGCCCAAGTTGCTTTGTTTACAAATATGTAAAATATCGCTACTTAATCCATCACTTATGTCCATCATTGCGGTGGGCGTAATTTCTTGTTCGGTTAAATAGTCTATAATATCTTTTCTTGCTTCTGGCCTTAATAATCTTCCTACAATATAATCTTCGTTTTCTAACGTAGGTTGTACTTGTGGATTTTCTAAAAATATTTTTTTCTCTCTTTCCATTAAAGTCAATCCTAAGAAAGCAGCACCTAAATCACCAGACACACAAATTAAATCTCCACTTTCTGCAGTACTTCTTTTTACATACTTATCGGGTGCTACTTCGCCAATAGCAGTAACCGATATCACTAATCCTTTTTGTGAAGTGGAAGTGTCTCCGCCTATTAAATCCACACCATATTTTTCACAAGCAATTTGTACGCCTAAATAAAATTCTTCTAGGGCTTCCAAACTAAAGCGATTGCTGAAAGCTATGCTCATCGTGATTTGTGTGGGTTGTGCATTCATTGCAAAAATGTCACTCAAATTCACAATCACCGATTTATACCCCAAGTGTTTTAGCGGGGTATACATTAAATCAAAGTGCACTCCTTCCACTAATAAGTCGGTGGTGATAACGGTTTGTTTTCCAAAATGATCAATCACCGCTGCATCATCGCCAATGGATAAAGTGGTGGACGCATTGAAGGTTTCAAAATTTTCTGTGAGATGGTCTATTAAACCAAACTCTCCTAATTTTTCTATTTCTGTTCTTTCTTCCATAATATAATTTATAAAGATCCGCCTTTCATTAAGGCTAATAATTGATCGTGAATTTTACCATTGCTTGCGATGATGCCGGGTTGATAAGGATTAAATTTGTCGCCTTTTAAATCCGTTACCACGCCACCCGCTTCTTGTACAATTATATATCCAGCAGCACTATCCCAGGCTTGTAGTTTATGCTCGTAAAATCCGTCAAACCTTCCTGCAGCGGTCCAGCATAAATCTAATGCAGCACTACCCAATCGACGAACAGGTATGGATTTTCGTATTAGTTTTTCAAAAATTTCTAATGGGCCATTTGCAACGTCTAAGTATTGATAGGGAAAACCAGTGACCAAGCAACTGGTTAATAAATTATCTTTATCGCTTACTTTAATGGGTTTTTCATTTAAAGTGGCGCCTTTGCCTTTTTCCGCAAAAAACAACTCATTCATAAATGGATTAAAAACCGCTCCCATTAACATTTCACCATCTTGTTCTACACCAATACTTACACAACAAATGGGAATGCCATTGGCAAAATTAATGGTCCCATCAATAGGGTCAATAATCCATTTGGTTTTTGAATTGGTTTGCACCGATCCGGTTTCCTCGCTTAAAATAAAATGGTCGGGGTGTTTGTCTTGTATAATTTTAATAATTGCTCTTTCTGAAGCATGATCCGCGTCGGTAACTAAATCATTGATGCTTTCTTTGCTTGAAATGGTAAAACTTCCATTAAAATAACGTCTAAGCTCTGCTGCACCTGCATCAATAGCCCTTAATAGCGTGTTTTTTATCATATCGCAAAAGTAACTTCGTTTGGTGGAATAACATTCCTATTTTTGTATATAATCTTAAAGAATAAAACCCCGATTTTGTAGATGCCTATTTTCGAGATTAACCTGCCAAAAAATCTGAATAAGGCTTTGGGAATTCCTCAAAGGACGCCCCAAAGATCTCAACTACGTGTGCTTAAAAAGCTATTGCGTAGAGCCCGCTATACTGCTTTTGGTCAAGCCTTCGGTTTTGAACAAATTTTACAAAGCAAGCGGGTTGAAAAAATGTTTCAACAAAAAGTGCCTGTTTATTCTTATAGCAAAATATACAAGGATTGGTGGCACAAGACGCTAGAAGGACAAGCCGATATTTGTTGGCCCGGAAAAATTAAATATTTTGCCCTAAGTAGTGGAACCAGCGAGTCGGCTAGTAAATATATACCCATCACCAATGATTTGCTCAAAGGCAATAAGGTGATTATGATCAAACAGCTACTCAGCTTATTAACCTATCAGGGTATTTCACTAAGCGCTGTTGGGAGTGGGATGCTCACATTAGGGGGTAGCACTGATTTACAAAAAGGACCCGGTTATTATGCAGGGGACCTTAGTGGAATTACCGCAAAAAAATCTCCTTTTTGGTTCCAACCCTTTTATAAACCAGGCAAAAAAATAGCCAAAGAAAAAGATTGGAATAAAAAACTAGTTGATATTGTTGAAAAAGCACCCAATTGGGATATTGGTTTTTTGGCAGGTGTACCTGCTTGGATTCAAATGTGTCTTGAAATGGTAATTGAAAAGTATAAGGTCAAAAATATACATGAAATATGGCCCAACTTGACTTTTTTTGTTCACGGGGGAGTAAGTTTTGAACCCTATAAAGTAGGATTTGAAAAATTATTGGGAAAGCCCATTACCTATGTGGAAACTTATTTAGCAAGTGAGGGGTTTTTGGCTTGGCAGGACAAACAAAATGCAAAGGGGATGCGCCTTTCCTACAATCAGCATATTTTTTTTGAATTTGTTCCCTTTGATGAAAATAATTTTGATGAAAATGGAGATATGATAGAAGCGCCGCGCGCGCTTATGATTCATGAAGTGGAAGAGGGAAAAGATTATGCAGTTTTAATAAGTACCGTAGCGGGTGCTTGGAGATATTTAATTGGAGACACCATTAGGTTCATTGATAAAGCGCGCGCAGAAATAATTATTACAGGGAGAACGAAACATTTTTTAAGTCTTGTAGGGGAGCACCTAAGTGTT
>CAIOYQ010000014.1 GCA_903862505.1 uncultured Bacteroidota bacterium | reverse complement strand
TAAATTATGCTTGTGCCTTGGCTAATGCTTGTGTAATATCTTCTTCTAAATCTTCGATATTTTCAATTCCCACACTCATGCGGATTAAGCCGTCGGTGATACCATATTTTTCTCTTTCTGCTTTTGGAATAGACATATGCGTCATGCTCGCAGGATGAGATACCAAAGTATCCACTGTACCCAATGAAACAGCGCGCGTACAAATTGCTACTGCGTCAATAAATTTCTTACCAGCATCAATGCCGCCTTTTAATTCAAAACTAATTAAAGGGGCATGCTCTTTCATTTGCTTTGAAGCAATGGCATGATGAGGGTGGTCTGTAAAGCCTGTATAATTTACATGCTTAATGGCAGGGTGTTGTTGTAATAAATGTGCTACTTTTTTAGCATTGCTACAATGCTTTTCCATTCTCAACTCCAAGGTTTTCATACCCTGTATTAATAAGTACGCATCAAATGCATTGCTATTGCCCCCTAATAGTGCATGCCATTTCCAAACCTTGGTGTTCATAAATTCTAAATCTTTTCCTAATAACACACCATGTAATGCACTACCATGTCCGTTTAAGAATTTTGTTGCAGAATGAAATACATAGTCGGCACCTAAAGCAAAGGGTTGTTGCAAATAGGGGGTAGCTACGGTATTGTCAACCGAAACTTTTATACCATGCGCGCGCGCTATTTTGCAAACTGCTTCAATATCCACACATTGTAAGGTTGGATTGGCGGGCGTTTCTAAATGTATAAGTTTAGTAGTTGGATTTCCTTTTATAGTTTCCAATAACAAATCTTCATTATGAATATCAATTAAAATAATTTTTACGCCTGCTTCATTTAATACCTTTTGCATTAACTCTTGTGATCCTCCATATAAAGAATAGTGTGATATTAAACAGTCGCCTGCACTTAGATTGCTAAAAAACAAAGTACTAATCGCAGCTTGTCCGCTTGAGTGTAGTAATGCCTTTACTTCTAAGGGCGCTCCACTTTCATTGGTTAATCCACGCGCTTCTAAGGCTTCAATGGTTTTTTCGGCAACGTTAAAAGTTGGATTCCCCCAACGTGTATATAATCTTGTTTTGTCATCTCCCTTAAAACGAGCCATTCCTTCGTCTGCGGAACTAAAAGTAAAAGTGGACGTTGCATAAATAGGAGTAGTATGAGAAAAATTATCATTCTCGTGGTTTGCAGTATGCAATACAATTGTACTAATACCTTTAATATTTTTCTTTCCCATATTTCCTTAATTTATTTAATTGAATATAAGCATAATTCTTAGTAAGCCCATTTCACCCAGGCTGCACCCCATGTAAAGCCTCCTCCAAATGCAGCTAATATTAAATTATCCCCTTTTTTAAGTTGAGATTCCCATTCCCATAAACAAAGCGGTATGGTTGCTGCAGTCGTATTGCCATATTTTTGAATATTGATCATCACTTTTTCAGCTGGGATCCCTGCACGGTTAGCGGTTGCATCTATAATTCTTAAATTAGCCTGATGTGGCACTAGCCAAGTAACATCATCACCAGTTAATTTATGTTTTTCCAAAAGTTCGGCCGTTACATCGGCCATTCCTTTCACCGCAAATTTAAATACAGGTTGTCCATCCTGAAATGCATAATGCTCTTTTGCCATTACACTTTCCACACTTGCTGGTTTTAAACTTCCACCCGCTTTAATATGTAAATAATCACGACCACTTCCATCGCTTTTTAAGATAGCATCTTGATATCCATTTTCGTCTGTACTTGGCTCTAATAAAACCGCACCCGCACCGTCTCCGAAAATAATACAAGTGGCACGGTCGGTATAATCAATAATGGAGCTCATTTTATCAACCCCCACCACTATAATTTTTTTATAACGTCCGCTTTCAATAAAGGCAGCACCCGTATTTAATGCAAATAAAAATCCACTACAGGCAGCACCTAGGTCAAAACCAAATGCATTTTTAGCACCTATTTTGTCACCAATAATATTAGCAGTCGCAGGAAATACCATATCGGGTGTGACGGTTGCACAAATAATGCAATCAATTTCTAAAGGATCTAAATTCTTTTTGCGTAGAATTTCCTCGACGGCTTTAACGGCCATATCAGAACTCGCTTTACCTGGTTCACTTAAAATTCTTCTTTCAGAAATCCCGGTTCTGGAACGGATCCATTCGTCATTGGTATCCACCATTTTCTCAAGGTCGAAATTGGTCAATTTGGTCTCTGGAACGTATCCTCCAACCGAGGTGATGGCTGCTCTAAGCGTTTGTGACATAGGTTCTGTATTTATTTGGCCTACAAATATCTTAAATTTTAGCCAAGAATAGCGCTAAAAGGTCTTTTTTAGTATCTTAAACGTTAATTTTGAGGCAATTATGATCGCATTTTTAAGAGGCCATTTTGTTCAATTAACTCCCGCTAAACTTATCGTGGATGTAGGGGGTGTTGGGTATGAAGTAAATATTAGTTTGCATACCTATGAAGCTATTTCTAAAAAAGAAAGTGGTCAGTTGCATACCTATTTGCATATCACCGAAAATTCCCAGGTACTTTTTGGTTTTCACGAATTACAGGAGAAGGAATTATTCCTTCATTTAATAAGCGTTTCTGGAGTAGGTGCGAGCACCGCTAGAATGATGTTGTCTGGTTTAAGGCCCGATGAAATAATTCGTGCCATCGTACAAGGAGATGCGAGACAATTAGAAGCGATTAAAGGGATTGGTAAAAAATCGGCAGAAAGATTAGTACTTGAATTGAAAGATAAACTTTCAAAAATTAGTATGAACAATAATCCGTTGGGTGGATTTAGTGTTGCTCAAGTTAATCCACATCAGGATGCGATTCAGGCTTTGATATCTTTAGGTATTCAAAAAGCAATTGCTGAAAAGGCGGTTGATAAAACCATCAAGGCGGAAGGTGACCAGTTAAGCTTGGAGACATTGATTAAAGCGGCGCTTAAGAATTGTTAATTACTAATGTTATTTCATTGAAACCATTTAAAGTATTTATTTTTATTGTACTAGCGCTTTTGCTTAAGGCGCCATTGAGTGCACAGGTAAATAATAACTTGAAAGTTTCGGATACAACAAAAAAAAGTAATCAAGACTCGCTACGTTATGCTATTAAAGACAGACGAGGTGATTTCCTTTCACAACCCAGCAATAATCCATTTGATTTAAGAGATACCAGCTTAATAAAGAGGAACGTGGAGTATGATCCTGTAACAAAGCAGTATTTTATTAGAGAGTTTGTTAATGGCAGATTAACTAAAGTGCCAGCAAGTTTAAGTTTCAAAGATTTTTGGAAATTAAAATCCGACAAAGATGAAAAGGCATACTTCTCTTATCGTGCCAATTCATTAGGCGTATTAAATAGAAAAGTAACACGTCCAAAGGTGAAGGTATTTGATAGCTATTTTGACCGCTTATTTGGAAAGACAGGCTCCGATCTAAAATTAGATTTTAAGCCTGTTGGAGAAATTAATATTAAAGCAGGGTATCAGGGGCAAACTGTAATGAATCCAACCCTGCCAGAACGCGCTAGGTCTAATGGAGGTTTTGATTTTGACGCGAGTACTAATTTTAGTATGAACGCAAGTATTGGAGACAAATTAAAATTCCCTGTGAATTTTAATACGCTTTCCAATTTAGGATTTGACAATCAAATAAAATTAAATTATAAAGGGAAGAAGGATGAGATTATAAAAAGTATTGAGGCCGGTAATATTAATTATATTTCAAGAAGTGCATTAATTCCAAGCACTCAAAATTTATTTGGTGTTAAAACACAATTACAATTTGGACGCTTATTTATAACGGCAGCCATTGCCAATCAAAAGTCACAAAGACAGTCTATGAATTTGCAAGGCGGAGCAGCTACGCAGAAGTTTCAAAAACGTTTGAACGATTATGAGGAAAATCGTCACTTTTTATTAGCACAATTTTTTAGGAATAATTACAATAAGGCAATGTCAACCTTGCCCTTAATTAATTCTCAGGTACAAATTAAGCGTATTGAAGTTTGGATCACCAATCGAAATGGGCAAACAACGAATTCAAGAGACGTAGTGGGTTTAGCAGATTTAGGGGAGCCAAAGCCATATTCCACAAAATGGCAGGGTACATCCAGTCCCTACGCCGATAATAGTGCAAATAATTTATATGCTACCATTACTAATAATCCCAATGCTAGAAATTCTGCAGGCATAGCTTCTATTTTAACAGAAGAGGGTATGCGTTCCGCGCAGGATTATGAAAGAACCTTTGCAAGAAAATTAACGCAGAATGAATATTTTTTCAATCCTCAAATAGGCTTCTTATCCTTAAATATTCCATTGCAGGCCGATGAAGTATTGGGTGTTGCTTATCAATATACCTATAATGGTAAAGTTTATCAGGTTGGTGAATTTTCGGATAATGTTGCTTTAAATCCGGACAATGGGGTACAACAAATTATGTTCTTGAAATTGTTGAAAGCAACCACACAAAGAACCGATTTACCTATTTGGGATTTGATGATGAAGAACGTGTATTCTTTGGATTTATTTGGTTCCATTCAACAGCAGGATTTTCAATTGAATGTATTATATGACGCACCTAGTGCTGGTTTAAAAAGGTATTTGCCATTGACAAGTAAGGCGGTAGAAGGGCAGTCCTTATTAAAATTATTGCAATTAGATAGATTAAACAATCAGAATGACCCACAACCAGACGGTTTATTTGATTATGTGGAAGGGTATACAGTGTTATCAAATATGGGGCGCATTGTTTTTCCTTTATTAGAACCCTTTGGTGATGATTTAAAAAATATTGCGTTTAAGAATATAGATAGTGCAACTGTTAATAAGTATATTTTTCCGCAATTATATCGTAAGATTAAAGCAGAAGCGCAAACCTATAATAATTTAGATCGATTTGTAATGGAAGGGCAAGTTAAGGGGAGTAGTGGGGGTGCTGAAATTAGTTTGAATGCATTTAATGTGCCTCCTGGTTCAGTAACGGTGAGGGCAGGTGGACAAATTTTAATAGAAGGTACAGATTATATAGTTGATTATGGTTCTGGCACCGTGCGTATTATTAATCCGGGTATTTTAAGTTCTAATATACCTGTGAATGTTTCCTTTGAAAATAATATTGGTTTTGGTTTTCAGGAAAGAGGATTTAGGGCTTTGCGATTAGATTATTTAGCAAGCAAGGATTTTAATTTTGGTTTTTCAACACAAAGATTAAGTGAACGTCCATTTTTCACGAAAACAAATTTTGGATCTGATCCCATCAAAAATTCAATGTATGGTTTTGACTTTAATTATAAATCCGAATTACCTGCCGTAACTAATTTATTAAATAAGTTGCCATTTTATAAAACAAAAGCAAAGTCTTATATCACAGCCAATGGGGAAGCGGCTTTTTTACAACCTGGACATGCGCAACAAATTGGGAGAGGGGGAAGTGGTGTTGTCTACTTAGATGATTTTGAAGCGACGCGTACCGATATTGATTTACGTTTCCCATTTACGGCATGGGCCTTGGCTTCTACTCCGATGGATAGATTTGCAGAAGGTAACTTGTCAAATAATATTGACTATAATAAAAATAGAGCAAGACTTTCTTGGTACACTATTGAGCCTACTTTACAGGACCCCAATAGCCCTAACAACCCTATGAATAATAATAAGCCATTAATAAGTGATCCTAGGGTACGGCAGGTATTTACGAACGAGTTATTCCCCAATAAAACAACTAATTTAACCGATGTTCAATTGCCCACTTTTGATTTAACGTATTATCCTAAGGACAGAGGCCCCTATAATTATAATTTCAAAGATTTAGACAATACCGGTAAGTTTAGAAATCCGGCGGATAAGTGGGGCGGTATTATGCGTGCCTTAGATCAAACCGATTTTGAAACTAGTATCATTGAATATGTTGAGTTCTGGGTACAGGATCCATTTATTAAATCACCAGCAAGCAAAGGCAAGTTGGTGCTGAACTTAGGTAATTTAAGTGAGGATATATTAAGAGACGGAAGACGTTTTTATGAAAATGGAATGCCAACACCCACCATCCCAGCACAAATAGATAGTTCCGTTTGGGGTAAGGTTCCGATTAATCCCATACAGGTAACCAATGCATTTAGTAATAATGCGGAAGATAGAAAGTTTCAGGATGTGGGATTGGATGGTATGAATGACGAAGAAGAGAAAGTGAAACGTTCCAGCGTAATTGGACAAATAAGCAATTTGGTAGTCTCACAGCAATTTATAAAAGATCCTTCTGCCGATAACTATGTGTGGTATAGAGATGCGCAATATGACGCTGCCAATGCAGGTATATTAAGCAGGTATAAATATTTTAACAATCCGCAAGGCAACTCTGCCATTGCAGGGACAAGTCAATTTAGTAGCGCATCTACTTTACTTCCTGACAATGAGGATTTAAACAGAGACAATACTTTAAATGAATCCGAAGCTTATTTTGAATATGAAATACCATTACAAAAAAATAGCATGGGGGTAGGTGTTACAAAATATGTTACGGATAGTAAAACGGTGAATGTGACTTTAGCGGATGGATCAAAGAGTATGGAAAATTGGTATTTATTTAGAGTGCCCGTTAAATCTTATTCCGATGTAGTGGGAGGTATTAAAGATTTTAAATCCATTCGATTTGTAAGGATGTACATGACAGGGTTTGAAGATTCTATTACACTTCGTTTTGCAAAATTAAGTTTAGTGCGTAATCAGTGGAGACAATATTTGTATGACGTGGATAGTTCGGGTAACTATACGCCACTCTCTGCTAGCAATACGCTAGTAAATACCATGGCGGTGAGTATTGAAGAAAATGGAAGTAGAACACCCGTAAATTATATTATTCCACCTGGCATTGAACGTGTTCAATTGTTAAGTAATAATGGAGTGAATTTATTGCAGAATGAGCAGTCTTTAAGTGTGCAAGTGCAAAATTTCGAAAAGGGTAAATCACCTAGAGGGGTATTTAAAACTATGAATGTAGATATTAGAAGATATGGCAAGTTGTCTATGTTCTTGCACGCAGAAAATAAATCTAATATTAGTCAGGTGGAAAAAGGCGCCATTACTGCTGTGATAAGAATTGGTCAGGATTTTCAAAATAACTATTATGAGATAAGGATACCATTAACCACCACCAAACAAAAAGTGTATGCCAATGCAGAGTCAAACCTGGTATGGCCATTGGAAAATGAATTAAACTTGAGCTTAAATGATTTAGTGAATTTGAAATTAGAACGTGACAAACAACGTTATTCTTATACCTCTAAATTTTCGAAACAACAAATAGGTACGTTCCCTAATAATATTCAAACTTATTCGGTGATGGGTAATCCTAATTTAGGGGAAGTGCGGGGGGTATTAATTGCATTCGAAAATACGAGTACCCAACAGCAAATTGATGCAGAAATGTGGATCAATGAAATGCGTTTATCCGACTTAGATGAGCGCGGCGCATGGGCTGCATTGGGTAGGATGGATTTAATCATGGCCGATTTAGGAACCATTGCGGTTTCGGTCAATAATAGAACTGCAGGCTTTGGTACCATTGAGCAAAACATGAACCAAAGGGCAAAAACAGGGTTAACGCAGCTAGATGTGGCAACCAATATTGATGCTGGAAAATTATTACCTAAAGCAACTCGTTTGTCATTGCCAGTTTTTGCAAGTATCAATAAATCTATTGAAACTCCTTTGTTCGATCCTTTTGATAAAGATGTTTTGTATGAAGAGAAAATAAATAATTTGACGGGTGCCAAAAAAGACTCTGTTCGCAATGCGTCTGCCGATCAAACCACCATTAAGACTTTGAATTTTACTAATGTGCGTTTTATGCCGGGACAAAAAACATCCTTAATTAGTATTAGCAATTTAGATTTTAGTTATTCTTATTCTCAGTTGATTCAAACCAGTCCATTAATTGAAGAGAATAAATTAACAAAGCAACGTGGCGCCATTGGATATACGTATAATCACAATGGAAAATCAATTGAGCCCTTCAAAAAAGTATTAAAAAATGCTTCTTCTTGGTTTGCATGGGCTAGAGACATTAATATAAATCCTTCCCCTAGCTTAATTAGTTTTAGAACAGTATTAGATAGGCAATACGGGGAGTTTACACCAAGAGTGGTAAGCTCTTATGATGGTACTACCGAAAAGGCGGAAACCACCTACAATAAGTATTTTACCATGGTGAGATTGTTTAATATGCGTTGGCCATTAACAAGGTCTTTGAATTTAGATTTAAATGCCACGATGAATTCAAGAATAGATGAGCAAGATGGCCCTATCAATTCACAAGCCAAGCGAGACTCTATCAATAGAATGTTATTAGGTGCAGGGCGTAATACTTTATACAATCAAAGATTTGGTTTACGCTATGATTTGCCAACTAACAAATTTCCACTTACTAATTGGATTAATTCAAGTTATAATTTTGCTACCAATTACAATTGGATAGGGGCAAGTAGACTCGCGCAAACCTTAGGCAATACCATTGAGAATACCATGTCGCAACAAGTGACTGCTCAATTTAATTTCTTAAGTTTTTATAAAAAGTCTAAATATTTAAATGCAGCACTTACCAATGGATTCAATAATGGCAGACAAGATATTTCCAATCCATTGGGAACAAAATTAATTTTAACCAAAGAGGAAGCCTTGGCAGGGTTAGGAGGCAAGGCCAAGGATTCTGCATTGAAAAAATGGAGAGAAGATAAAAGACAGGAAAGAATTGCAAAAAGAATTTTAAAAGAAAATGAACCCATCAATGTACCAGGCCCATTAAAAACGATTGCGCGCTTTTTGACTATGGTGCAAACCGCAAATTTAGATTATACGGAAAACTTTAATAGTCGTTTACCAGGGTATATGTCTGGCGTTCAGTTTGTAGATAAATCATTCACAGGCTTGTCGCCAAATATTGATTATATGTTTGGCAGACAGCCCGATACGGCTTGGTTAAATGTGCAAGAAAAGAAAGGAAACTTAACAAAGGATCCAGCTTTCAATTTAATGTTTAGACAAACCTTTGATCAAAAATTTTCGGCAAGAGTAATGATAGAGCCCTTGCCATCCTTAATTATTGACGTCAATTTTAATAAAACATTTTCTAAAGAATATTCTGAATTATACAAGGATACTAGTTATAATTTTAATGGAATAAGAACCCATGCCAATCCGTTATCTGCAGGTGGGTTTAACATTAGTTATATGGCATTGAATACTTTTTTTGAAACACATGATCCCAATGAAATTTCATTGCAGTTTAAAGCTTTTCAAAATTATCGAACCATTATTTCACAAAGATTGGGAGAGGGTAATGTAGATGCGGCCGGTTATACAAAGGGCTATGGAAGATATGCGCAAGATGTACTGATCCCTTCATTTATAGCAGCCTATACTGGACAGGATCCTAAAAAAGTTTCCTTGGTCAATGAAAGTAATGGTAATATTAGATCTAATCCATTTGGAGGGATGTTTCCAAAGCCCAATTGGAATATTATGTACACGGGGCTTTCTAAATTGCCAGGCTTATCCGAATTTTTTACCAATATTACTTTAACCAATGGGTACAATGGTAGTTTAGCTATGAATAGTTTTACCAGCTCACTTAATTTTGCAGATGATCCAACTAGAAGAGGAACGCCTACCTTCTTAGATCCCATTAGTAAAAACTATATCCCTTACTTTTTAATTCCGAATGTTACCATAAGCGAAAGAATGGAGCCCTTAATTGGAATTAATATCACTACAGTGAATCAATGGTCCATGCGTTTTGAATATAAAAAGAGCAGAATTTTATCCTTAAGTTTAATTGACTATCAATTAAGTGAAAATAATAGCAAAGAATGGGTGGTGGGTGCAAGCTGGCGTAAAAAGGGATTGAAGCTTCCATTTAAAGTACCAGGTTTTGGTAATAGTAAACTAAGTAATGATTTGACATTCCGATTTGACATGTCCATGCGCGATGTATACAATAGTAATAGTAGATTGGATCAAACCAATGCATATGGTACAGGTGGTCAAAAAGAAATCACCTTACAGCCTTCTATTGATTACGTCTTAAATAGTAAAATCAATTTAAGATTCTTCTTTGATCAACGTAGGGCTACTCCATATATATCTTCATCTCCGCCAATCGTAAATACAAGGGCAGGGGTGAATGTTAGAATTGCTTTGTAAAGGCCCATTTCATCATGGTCTTCCAATTTACTTTCTTGCCATACATTAATATGCCGGTTCTGTAAATTTTACCACTTAACCAAGTAGTAAATAAGAATCCTGCAATTAATACGAACATACTCAAAGCCAATTCCCAATAGGTAACCGCACTAGGAACGCCATAAGCAATTCTGGCCATCATCACCATGGGAGAACTAAACGGAATGATACTTGCCCAAAATGCCAACGGGGTATTCGGATTCTGGGTAACCATATTGGTAATTAGGTAAGAAAAAATAATAGGCATGGTAATAGGAAACATTAAGCTTTGTGCATCCTGTGGATCTTCGTTTACAACGCTTCCAACTGCAGCAAATAATGCAGAATAAAATAAATAACCGCCTAAGAAATAAAATATAAAACAGCCAATAATTAATGGCCAGTTAGCCATTGCGATCGTGTGTTGCATATCGTAAATACGCATTGCCGATTCACTAGCTTGCGCCATTCCTGCGGCACCGCCCATTTGACCATTGGTTTGTTGCAATGTGGTAACCTGATATTGCAAGTCGGCAGGAAGTAATCCCATTCCAACACTAGTTAGGGTGGTAATGAGTATAATCCAAAGTATAAATTGGGTTAATCCCACAGCACCAATGCCAATAATCTTTCCAAGCATCAATTCAAAAGGCTTCACGCTACTAATAATAACTTCGGCAATACGATTGGTTTTTTCTTCCATCACGCCGCGCATGACCATGGTGCCATATATGAAAAGGGTGATATAAATTAAGAAACCACTTGCATATCCAATGCCCATAGCGAGACCTGCGTTACTTTCTTTACTTGCGTTTCCTTTGTCCTCATAAGCTTTTAGTTCGGCATATTGCGAAGCCTTATGAATTGAATCTAATACAGTCTGGCGAATCCCAGCGCTCTGTAACATTTGATCCTCAATAGCATTATTAATTTTATCACTAATACTATTTTGCATCATTAAGCCCATAGATTTTTTGGACCTAAGTATATAGTTTGTTTTCTGAGTGCTATCAAATTTAGGCAGGATTAAAATATCGGTATATCCTTTACTGCTATAGTTGCTAGTGTCTATATTTTGAGGAAATTCAAAATCAATTTGACCAGTATTTTTTAAAGAATTTTTAATAAATCCGTTGGGGTCCACTACGGCTATTTTACGATGTTCTGTTCCTGTAGAGGTTAAATAGGCACTGCCAAAAATGAGCCCAATGATTAATAAGGGCATTAAGAAAGTAACTAGTAAAAAACGCTTGTTTTTTACCCTTGTTGTGTATTCTCTTTGTATGATGAGCCAAATTTTGCGCATAAAATAATTTTAAATTAAATGTTTTGAAAAGCCCTGGCAGTCGCGTGTGTGGATTCTACTAATTTTATAAATATCTCGTTTAAAGAAGGCAGCAATTCATTATAAGCAACAATATTATGTTTGTTATTAATTAAATGTGTTAGCACTTGGTTAGAGTCATGCCCATCATTAATTTTTACAAATACCTTATTGCCTTCTTTTCTTACAATCGAAAAAGTAGGGTTGTCTATGATATTGTCTATCTGATTGGTTTCAATAGAAAAAATATTTTCTTTAAACTGCTGCTTAATATCGGCAACTGTTCCGTCCAATATCTTTTTACCCAAATTCACGAGTACAATATGGTCGCAAATTTCTTCCACCTGTTCCATTCGGTGCGTACTAAATATAATGGTAGATCCTTTTTTTGCTAATCCATAAATTTCGTCTTTAATGAGGTTGGCATTTAATGGGTCTAAGCCACTAAAAGGCTCATCCAAAATAATAAGCTTGGGTTCGTGCAAAACGGTAATTACAAATTGAAGCTTCTG
>CAIOYQ010000013.1 GCA_903862505.1 uncultured Bacteroidota bacterium | reverse complement strand
GGACACGAACTATGGTTTATATACAAAAAAGTAAACAATACATATAAGCTAAAAACCCTGGGGGATTGGAATTGGACTCCTTAAGTGAAAACATGAAAATAATAAAACGGTTAGTTTAAAAATTCAATTTTAAAAACATATAATATGAGATCAAAAGAAATTTATTTTATTTACTTAATGGGATTGTTATGTATCAATAACAGTATTTATGGACAATCACTTCTTGATTTTAGAATGAATTTAGAGAAAGCGGAGGTTTCTAAATTTAAGATCCCAATAAGTAATAATAAGGTGGTATTGAAAAACAATTTTGGAAATTATAAGGTTTTAAATCCAGATGAGATAAAAGCAATTAAAGGACAAGCTGTATTTTCTGTAGAAGTTATATACTCTGATTATCCGAAAGGGGAGAATTTTGAATTGTTAATCAAAAAACGTCTTGCTTCACTTTTTCAGCTTGCACCCGAGCTTTTTTCAAACGATATGATCACGTGGAAAGCTGTAAAACAAACGGATAGTAAAAAAGCAAACGTGTATGATCTTTTTCATGGGATTGTTATTACATATCGTCCAGCTTTAACTTTAGCAGGCTTGAGAGGAGAAAGGGATTATTTAAAAAATGTTTTGATAGGGAAAGCGCAATTAAACGATTCTACTTTTATAAAAGTAATGAATCGGAATAAATGGCAAGATGTTGCAATTGTAAATGATTTCACAGGAAGTATGTCGCCATATATTGCAGAGGTACTTGTATGGCATGCTCTTAATTTAGAAACTAAGATCAGTCGCATAAGTGGTTATACATTTTTCAATGACGGAAATGCAACCCCCGATTACAAAAAAGTTGTTGGAAAAACAGGTGGCATTTACAATACATCTTCTCAAAACCTAGACTCTGTTCTTAATACAGCGGTTAGAACAATTGAAAATGGAGGTGGAGGAGATGTTGAAGAAAATAATGTTGAAGCATTAATTGAAGCTCAAAAGAAGTATCCCAAAGCCAAAAGCTTAGTAATGGTTGCCGACAACTGGGCCAATATGAGAGATACAGCTTTAATAGGTGAAGTAAAGCTTCCAGTGAAGGTTGTGTTATGTGGAGCACAATCAAGTGTCAACACTCAATATATTGATCTTGCGTATCGGACTAAAGGATCAATTCACACCATTGAAGAAGATATTGTTGATTTGATTAAAGTCACTGAAGGGAAAGATGTCATTATAAACAAGAAAAGGTATCGTCTAGTAGATGGAGTATTTATAAGGGTTGACTAATTAGTTCGTATTATTTTATGTATTAAATAAATACAAAGGTAAAAAGTTATCAAATTTGTCTAAAAAATTACTATGAAAAAAATACTTATTTTATTTTCCTTAACAATAATTACAATAGATGCCAATTGCCAAGAAGTAATAAAAAATGACACACTCTTTAAATTAAACGAAGAGATTATAGTTTGTAAGGTGACCAATATCTCTGAATTTGAAATTGTATATTCATTTGTTGGTGAATCTTTAACAAATACTATTTCAAAAAAACAAGTGAAGGAAATACATTTTGGGAGTGGTAGAGTTCAAAAAATTTCGGATTTAATAGCTATCAATGGAGAGGAGGACTGGGAAAAGGTCCAATTAACAACACTTCAAATTGATGTTGTTGGCTTGACAAAAAAGGGAGAAGTAAAAGGGAAAGCTATGGGGACAGCATTAGCAAATATGACCAAAGTTAAAAAACGTGCTGAAGAACAGATAAAAAGAGAAGCTGCAAAGTTGGGAGCGCATATCGTTTTCATGCAGGCATATAATACTACTGATAGTCAACCTGGAATTAGTTTTGGCAAAGCAAATATAAATGGCATTGCATATGGGTATAAATAGAGAATAATAACTGCAAAAAAGCCAGCTACAATCGTAAAACTGTAACTGGCTTATAATTAGGGTGGGCCCACCTGGGCATGATCCAGGGACCCCCTGATTATGAGTCAGGTGCTCTAACCAACTGAGCTATAGGCCCGCATCTTTCGATGTAGGC
>CAIOYQ010000012.1 GCA_903862505.1 uncultured Bacteroidota bacterium | reverse complement strand
TAGCTTTGCTTTTTCAATGGCAATTTGCATGGCTTTAGGGGCCACCACTAAACCTAAACCTTTGTCTCCATCCACCACTGCGGTAGAAGGTGTTTCATGAACAATTTTAATATTGGGTGTAGCATTAATTCTTCCCGCTTCCCATAAACGCACATAACCCACCAAGCGTGCAATGCCATGACTATCTATTCCTCTTAAATCTGCAGACAATAATACGCTGGTCGCTAAACTAGCGTCTTCATTAGAGCAACCCATCTTTAAAAAAACATTTAATGCAAATGCATAAAGTTGATGATAAGAATAAATGGTATCGCGCATAAAATATTTTTCGATGAATGGATTTTACAAATTTAAGTATAAAAAAAGGTGTACCGAAGCACACCTTTATAAAATTTAGTTTTTGTAACTAGAATGGTAAATCATCTGCCATAGTAGTATCATCACTATTGGATGAAGCATTTGGTGTATAAGTAGCACCTGCACTTTGATCCGGAGCTGGGCTATCACCACCATTTGATTTACTACCTAATAATTGCACCGATACAATACGTAAAGTTAATGAAGCCCCATTACGACCATCGGCCGTCGTGTAAGTTCTTACGTCTGGTGTACCTTCTACATACACTTGCGTTCCTTTCTTTAAATAAGGCGCTACGGCAGTACGATCTGTCCAATAAGAACAATCCACCCAGGTAGTTCTGTCTTTTTGATTGCCTTGTGCATCCTTAAAACGTTCTGTATGCGCAACATTAAAGTTGATTACAGACTTGCCATTCACATTGTTAACTTGAGCATCTTTGCCCAAATTCCCGATTACTTGTAATTTGATCATTTTCTTAAATTTTGTCGTTATATGACAATGAAGATAGGAATTTTCGGTTACTTTTGTGCCAAGCCAACATTTAACTGGCCAAAGATTATGAGTAAAAAAGGTAAGGTTTTAGTCGCTATGAGCGGCGGAATTGACAGTACAGTCGCAGCCCTTATGCTGCACAATGAAGGTTACGAAGTGGTAGGCATTACCATGAAAACCTGGGATTACTCCACCAGCAATACCAACGGCAAGGAAACAGGATGTTGTAATATCGACTCCTTTAACGACGCAAGATTAGCTGCTGTGAACAACGGCTTCCCCCATTATATTTTAGACATTAGAGAAGAGTTTGGCGATTTTGTCATTGAAAACTTTGTAGAAGAATATTTAGCGGGGCGTACACCCAACCCTTGTGTAATGTGCAATACGCATATTAAATGGAGGGCTTTATTAAAAAGAGCGGATGCGTTGGGGTGTGAGTTTATTGCAACGGGCCACTATGCCAAAGTCCGTCAACATAGCAATGGACGTTATGTAATTTCTAAAGGCTTGGATGAAACTAAGGACCAGAGTTATGTATTATGGGGCGTGGATCAGGATTTATTAAGTCGTACTATTTTACCATTGGGCGGTATGCATAAATCGGAAATTCGCCAAATGGCCATTGATTTGGGATATCCAGAATTGGCTAAAAAAAGTGAGAGCTACGAAATATGTTTTGTACCCGATAATGATTACCGTGGATTTTTAAAAAGACGCGTAGAAGGTTTAGAAGAGCGCGTGAACGGAGGTTGGTTTCTAGATACCAATGGAAAAAGATTAGGTAAACACAAGGGCTACCCTTTTTATACGATTGGACAAAGAAAGGGTTTAGAGATTGCATTGGGCAAACCTGCTTATGTAACTTCTATTGATCCAGAAAAAAATATTGTGGTAATAGGAGAAGAAAAAGATTTAGACTCCAATGATATGTTGGTGTCTAAAATAAATTGGATCAAGTATGATCATTTAGAAGGCCCTACCGATTTAATGGCTAAAATAAGATATCATGATAATGGTGCATTGTGTACCCTATCCAATACAGATAATGGCGTGCAAGCAAGATTTTATGAAAATGTAAAAAGTATTGCGCCAGGTCAGAGTGCAGTTTTCTATGAAGGTGACGATGTAGTGGCAGGTGGTATTATACAAAGTGGAAGTTTACTCCCAAAGTTGTCTTAAAAGATGCTGCGGATTTTTATTCTGAGATTTTTTATGCTGTAATTTTTTCAAGTAGCGCGCCGAATAGGGTATCAGCTTGTTGATCATATCCGGTAAAGTATTGTTGTTTGACCACTTTAAATTTACCGGTGGCTATTAACGCTTCTACATTTTTTTCATTTTCGTCCTTGTAAACAGAACAGGTGACAAATAATAAATGCCCATTTAATTTTACGGCTGGAATAATATTATGTAAAATTTGTGCTTGCAATTTGGTGTATTTATTTAATTGCGCTTCGGTAAAATAAGCCAACTGCTCGGGGGTTCTACCCCAGGTGCCACTTCCAGAACAAGGCACATCGGCAAAAACGAAATCAAATGGTTTTTTAATATCAAAGGCCTCCGTTAAATCAATTTCCTGAACACTGGCAGGTCTTATCCCCGCTTCTTTCAAACGCTTATCAGCATTGAATAAAATACTTTCTCTGATATCGGACAAATGCATTCGAATATTGGACATGGTGTCAAACATTAAAATAGTTTTACCACCGCTTGCTGCACAGGCGTCCCAAACCTGAATGGGGTGCTCCACACTCGTAGGCACTAATAATAATAACGCTGCCAGTGCTTGGGAATTTAAATCCTGAATGACCGCGTCTTTATTTAATGCTAATACATTTTGAAGAGAAGTAGTATTTGCAAATGAAAAAGTATCTTCTGCCACTTCCTTGTATTCAATATTCGCTGCAGCTAATTTTTCAATTACTTTTTCCTTTTGCCAAGGACGAATCCGAATAAATAATAAGGGTTGAACTTGATGAGATGCTATAAACTTTTCAGACACTATCTGATCCGAAATTTTATTTGCTAGCGGAAAATTAGTGATGGTATTTCTAAAATGAGCATAGCACAAGGAACTAATATTTTTACGATCCTTACTTCCATGCTTTTTATTGGCAGCAAAGTATTTTTTTAAATAATTGGCTAACGGCTCTTCCCCATGGTAAGCTGCTAATAATTTATTGGCGATATCTTGGTGTACAGCGTAGTGCATTATAGTTCTAATAAGCTTGCTACTGGATCTTTTCCTATTAAAAGTAATGAAGGATTTTCTAATAAGGCTTTTACTCTTACTAAGAAGCCGACACTTTCACGACCATCAATAATGCGGTGATCATAGCTTAATGCCAAATACATCATAGGCAATATTTTCACTTCTCCATTCACTGCCATGGGACGATCCTGAATTTTATGCATTCCTAAAATAGCAGACTGTGGGATATTAATGATAGGTGTACTCATTAAACTTCCAAACACACCGCCATTAGTTATTGTAAATGTTCCACCCGTTAAATCTTCGGTGGTTAATTTTGAATCTCTTGCTTTACCTGCTAACACAACAACACTTTTTTCAATCTCTGCCATACTAAGGCTTTCTACATTCCTAATTACAGGCACGGTTAAACCTCTTGGTGTACTTACTGCAATGCTAATATCGGCGTAGTCATGATACAATAATTGATCTCCGTCAATAAATGCATTTACAGTAGGCCATTCGGATAAAGCAATAGCGCAAGCTTTTGCGAAGAAGCTCATAAAACCTAAGTTCACCCCATGCGCTTCCTTAAACTTATCTTTAAATTCTTTTCTTATTTGCATAATCGCCGTCATATCCACTTCGTTAAACGTAGTTAACATAGCCGTGGTGTTTTTTGCTTCCACTAAACGACGACTAATTGTTTTTCTAAGGTTACTCATTTTCTCCGGACGTACATTGCGAGAAAATAATTCCTGTCCTGCAAATTGTATTTTACCGGGATTGTTCAAAGCATCTAATACATCCACTTTAGTTATTTTACCTGCGTATCCACTTGCTTTAATTTGTGTAGTGTCTATATTTTTATCAGCTATGATAGCAGCAGCCACTGGGGTTGCTTTTACATTGTTAGGAACTGCAGTTACCGGCGCTTGACTAACTGGCGCGGCTGCAGTCGTGTTTACATTTACGTTTTCCTCAGCTGCTGTTGAAGCTGCTGGCTTTGCAGCTGTTTCGTCGATGTCTGCTAATATAGCGCCAATTAAAATACTATCTCCCTCATTTGCTTTATGAAATAAGACACCGGCTTGTTCGGCATTCACTTCAAAGGTTGCTTTTTCACTTTCTAATTCTGCAATTACTTCGTCACGGTCTACCCATGCCCCCTCTGCCTTTGTCCATTTTAACAAAGTTACCTCGGTAATTGATTCTCCAACGGTTGGTACTTTTATAGAAATCATAATTGAAACTAATTAATATTTAAATCGAAAACGCGGTTGTAATAATATCGGATTGTTCTTTCGCATGTACTTTCAGATAGCCCGTTGCTGTAGAAGCGCTGGATTGTCTACTAATCACACCAAACTTAATGGCTTTTAAATTCATTTGTAAGAAACTAGCTGCGCCCATATTTAATGGCTCTTCTTGCACCCAGAACCAAATAGCTTTATCATACTTTTGTTGTAAAGCTTTAATTTGATTTACTGGCAAAGGATATAATTGTTCTATTCTTACAATGGCAATATCATTTCTATTTTCTGTCTTTTGCTTTTCCGCTAATTCATAAGAAATTTTACCAGTACAGAATAATACTTTCTTCACCTGTGTCGGATCTGCAACAAAACTATCATCAATCACTTCTTTAAATCCACCTTGTGTAAAATCTTTAATATCACTAAATGTCCATGGACTTCTTAGATTCGCTTTTGGCGAAAAGTTAATCATAGGCTTACGGAAGTTCCAAGTTAATTGACGACGTAATGCGTGGAACAAGTTAGCTGCTGTGGTAATATTAGTAATCACCATATTATACTCTGCACACATTTGTAAAAATCTTTCTAAACGCGCGCTACTATGTTCAGGCCCCTGTCCTTCATATCCATGCGGCAATAACATCACTACTCCATTTTGTCTTTGCCATTTTTGTTCTCCAGCAGCAATAAATTGGTCAATAATGGTTTGTGCTCCATTGGAGAAGTCCCCAAATTGCGCCTCCCAAATAACCAAAGCTTGTGCATTGGCTAATGCATAACCATATTCAAATCCTAATACACCATATTCACTTAATAAAGAATTATACACCCTAAATGGTTGTTGACTTTGAGCAATATGATCTAGTCTGCAATATTGTTCATTGGTATTTTCATCAAATAATACGGCATGTCTATGACTAAAGGTTCCTCGCTTCACATCCTGTCCACTCATTCTTACCGTTTTGCCTTCTGCCAATAAAGAAGCATACGCCATCAGCTCACCCGTTGCCCAGTCTATTTTATTTTCAGTCTCAAATAATTTTACTTTCTCCTGAATTAATTTTTCTACTTTCTTTAAAGGAGAGAAGCCTTCCGGCCAGCGCATTAAAGCATTAAAAATATACTTTGCTTTATCGGCACTAATACTAGTGTCAGGAGATGATTCAAAATCAGCTGGTGTTGCTTTTTGCATTGCTTTCCATGCCAACTCTGGTGCCTGATATTTATACGGTAAAGGATTTTGTTTTACTTCATCTAAACGCAATTGAAGGTCGGACCAGAACTTTTGCTCCATTTCTTTGGCCAAACCTTGCACATCTCCAGTTCCATTTTGTAATAAGAACTCTATATATATTTCTCTAGGATTTTTGTGTTGCTCAATTAATTTATACAATTGAGGTTGTGTATATTTTGGATCGTCCCCCTCATTGTGTCCATGTTTTCTATAACATACCATGTCTACAAAAATGTCAGACTGATAGGTTTGTCTATATTTAGTTGCAATGACTACTGCTTTATATACGGCTTCTGCATCATCTCCATTCACGTGTAATACCGGCGCTTGCACCATGGCAGCTATCGAAGTACAATAGTTCGCACTTCGCGCATCGTCAAAGTCCGTCGTAAATCCTATTTGATTATTAATTACAAAGTGAATCGTTCCGCCAGTATGATATCCATTCAAATCACACATTTGTAATATCTCATACACAATACCCTGTCCTGCCACCGATGCATCTCCATGAATTAATATGGGCAATACTTTATTAAAATTATTTTCATACAATACATCTGCCTTCGCGCGCGCAAATCCTAAAACCACCGGATCCACTGCTTCTAGATGCGAAGGGTTTTGCATTAATTTTAAATGCACATTTTTATTTGAAGGAGTCTGAATTTCAGAACTATACCCCATATGGTATTTTACATCACCACTACCCATGGTTTGATCCAACACTGCGGTACCTTCAAATTCGCTAAATATTTGCTCATAAGTTTTACCCATGATATTTGCGAGTATATTTAAACGACCTCTGTGTGCCATGCCTATTACCACTTCTTCTACCCCATGGTCTGCACCTATATTAATAATGGCATCTAAGGCAGCAATAGTAGCTTCTCCACCTTCTAAGGAGAACCGCTTTTGTCCAATATATTTTGTGTGTAAAAACTTTTCAAAAATGACACCTTGATTTAATTTTTCAAGAATGCGTCTTTTCTGATCTAAATGAATAGGATCCGAAAAGTTATGTTCCATTTCATTTGTTAACCAGTCTACTTTTTCTTGATCTGAAATATACTTGTATTCAATACCAATGTTTTTTGTATATACATTTTGTAAATGGTCAATGATATTTTGTAATGTAGTTGCTCCCAACCCTAAATGATTACCTGCACTGTATATGGTATTCAAATCGGCTTCTGTCAACCCAAAAAAATGTAAATCCAAGTTGGCATGCCTATCTTTCCTTTCTCTAATGGGATTGGTCTTTGCAATTAAATGCCCTTTATTTCTGTAGCCTAATATTAAACGGTACACATTAATTTCTTTATCCCAGTCTTTTATGGGACTATCGCTCTTTGAATGAGTTGCCGCATTTTGCATGGCAAAATCAAAACCTTCAAAAAACTTTTTAAGTTCAGAGTCAATCGAATTGGGGTCCTGTAAAAACTGATTATATGTGCCTTCAATGAACGAAGGGTGAGCATTGGTTATGTAAGAAAAATCCTTCATTTAGATTACTTGCTTTATTTTAAATTCTAGGAGCGCAAATATCGCGCTAATTGATTGATTTAAAAGCAAAAATTCGCCAAAAACAAAATTGATAACAAGACTTTTCGCATTTCAAAAATGTAGTAAAATGTAGCGTTTTACTTCCCCCTAAGCTCAAATACCTAAATAGCACATAAGTTACTGAAAACCAATGCTTTAAAAGGATTTTATATTTTTTTTCATTTTAATTTTAATAATTAGCCTTCTTCCCTTACCTTTGCCCTCCTGAAAATTAAATAGTACATGGCAAATCATTCGGCTACCAAAAAAGATGTAAGACAAGCAACTAAACGTCGCGATAGAAACCGTTATTACGGTAAAACTACACGTAATGCAATTCGTGATTTAAAAACAGTTGGCGAGCAAGCTACTTACAACGAGAAGTTACCTAACATCATTTCTCAAATTGATAAATTAGCAAAACGTGGAATTATCCATAAGAACAAAGCGGCTAATTTAAAGAGCAAATTGGCTAGACACACTGCTGTTGCCCCAGTTGCTAAAAAGAAATTCGAAAAGAATTAATTTACAAGCCCTACGGCTTTAAATATATAAATCCTGCCCTACCGGCGGGATTTTTTTTTGTAACTTTGCCCTATGACTGAAAAAATACTTATCCTCGACTTTGGAAGCCAATACACACAACTTATTGCCCGTGCAGTAAGGGAAGCAAATGTATATTGCGAGATTAAGCCCTTTAATACAAATGTTGTATTTGATTCAACCTTAAAAGGGATCATTTTAAGTGGATCACCAGCCAGTGTGAACGAAGCAGACGCGCCTAACGTGGATATTCAAGCCATGTTGGATAAGTTACCTGTTTTAACCGTTTGTTACGGTGCTCAGTTAAGCGCCAAGAACTTTGGAGGCAAAGTGGAGAAGTCTAATAAGAGAGAATACGGTCGTGCTCAATTGCGTATTCAAAAAGACGATATCATATTTAAAAATATTGCGAATAATAGCCAGGTTTGGATGAGCCATAGCGACTCTATTACCCAATTGCCTGAAAATTTTGAACTTTTAGCCGATACAGATAGCATTCCCGTAGCCGCTTTTAGAAAAAAGGCCGATGCTGGCAATAGCCTACACGGTTTTCAGTTCCACCCAGAAGTTTACCACTCTAGCGAGGGTAAGACCATGATTAAAAACTTCTTAGTGGATATCTGCGGTTGTAGTCAAAATTGGACGCCGGCCTCCTTTGTAAATGAGACCGTGGAAAAATTAAAGGCGCAGATTGGAGACGGACATGTAATTATGGCCTTAAGTGGCGGGGTGGATAGCACCGTTGCAGCAACGCTTATTCATAAAGCCATCGGCAATCGCCTTCATGGCATATTCGTGGACAATGGCGTATTAAGAAAAGACGAGTTCCAAAATGTATTAGATATCTATCAATCCGTGGGCTTAAACGTAAAGGGCATTGACGCTAAGCAAATGTTTTATGATGGCTTAGCAGGTAAGTCTGACCCAGAAGAAAAGCGTAAAATTATTGGAAAACTATTTATAGATGTATTTCAAATAGAGGCCTCTAATATGCTGGAAGCCAAATTCTTAGGTCAAGGAACCATTTATCCTGACGTCATTGAAAGCGTTAGTGTACATGGGCCTTCTCAGACCATTAAGTCACATCATAATGTGGGCGGCTTACCGGATACTTTACACCTAAGCTTGGTGGAACCCTTAAGATATTTATTTAAGGATGAAGTACGTAAGGTGGGACTAGAATTAGGCATCCCAGCAGACCTTATAAATAGACACCCTTTCCCTGGACCAGGTTTAGCCATTCGTATATTAGGAGAGATTACCCCTGAAAAAGTGGACTTATTACAAAGAGCAGATCATATTTATATGAACGCTTTAAAGGAGTTTGATTTATATACCAAGGTTTGGCAGGCGGGAACCATCCTATTACCTGTTAAAAGCGTAGGTGTAATGGGAGACGAAAGAACTTATGAGTTTACTGTGGCCTTAAGAGCAGTTACCTCGGTAGACGGAATGACTGCCGACTGGGCACATTTACCTTATGAGTTTCTAGCCCATGTAAGCAATGCCATCATTAATGAAGTTAGAGGCATTAATCGTGTAGTATATGATATTAGCAGCAAGCCACCAGCAACCATTGAATGGGAATAATACTT
>CAIOYQ010000011.1 GCA_903862505.1 uncultured Bacteroidota bacterium | reverse complement strand
GTAGCTTTTGATTCTTTTAATTCTTCTAAGTTTACTTTACTTAAATCCCATCCACCTTCTTCCATGCTATGTTTGAAATCATCACCATATTTCATGATACCTGCTTCAATCATCTCACGAAGTAAGTCATTTCCCTCACGTGTTCTTTCACCTACACCCGCAAACACTGATAAACCACCGTGCCCTTTTGCGATATTATTAATCAACTCTTGAATCAATACTGTTTTACCTACACCCGCACCACCAAACAAACCAATCTTACCACCCTTTGCGTAAGGCTCGATCAAGTCAATTACTTTAATCCCTGTAAATAAAATTTCAGTGGCAGTACTTAAGTCTTCGAACTTAGGTGCGCTTGCGTGAATTGCACGACCATTTGTTTTATCTACCTGTGGCAAACCATCAATGGCGTCACCTGTTACATTAAACAAACGACCATTAATTCCCTCACCAATTGGCATAGTGATAGCTCTACCTAAATCAATTACTTCCATTCCTCTTACTAACCCTTCGGTACCATCCATGGCAATAGCACGTACGCTATCTTCTCCAAGATGTTGTTGTACTTCAAGCACCAATTTCTCACCACCTGGTCTTGTAATTTCTAGGGCGTTATAGATTTCCGGAAGTGCTTTCTGATTTGGAAATTGCACGTCCACTACCGCACCAATAACTTGTTTAATTTTACCTGCTTTTGACATAATTTTCGGTTTCGGATGCAAAGGTATGATTTTACCCCATTATTGCAAAAATTGTAGGTATATAAAAGCAGCTAAAGTTCCCCCAATGATGGGACCAGCTACTGGAACTAGCGCATAATCCCAATCGCTAGACCCTTTGCCCTTCATAGGTAGTATAAAATGCATGATTCTAGGGCCTAAATCTCTGGCTGGATTAATGGCCCAACCGGTGGGTCCGCCCAGTCCAAAGCCAATTCCAGCCACCAATAAGGCTACCGGCAAAGCCGACATAGCGCCCATTTCAATGCTGGCAGGTTGAATGAAGATAATTCCCAATAAAAACACACAGCTTGCCAAGGCCTCTACAAGTATATTTTGTTTTAAGTCTCTAATAGAAGGGCCAGTTGAAAAACAGGCCAATTGATCCCCTGAATTGCTGGCTTCATTGAATTGTGGTCGGTAAATGATCCAAACAATCAAAGCGCCAATCATGGCACCCAACATTTGAGCTAAAATGTACATGGCTACTTTATTCCATGCAAACTTTCCTGCTACGGCTAGAGCAATGGTTACGGCAGGATTTAAATGCCCACCGCTAGTACTTGAAGTAATGTATACCCCTACAAAAACAGCAATCATCCAGCCTAATACGATGGCAAGTAAGCCTGCATTATTCCCTTTGGTTTTAGGAAGGACCACATTGGCTACTACCCCATTTCCAATAATAATTACAATTGCAGTTCCGAATAATTCAGCAATAAATGGTGTCATTGTTTTTTATTTTTTCTGCAACTTTCTAGTTGCGTTACTAATTAATTTTTTTATGTAAAGCGTAAAACAGTTACCAATTATTGGTTGCTTTTATGGCACGCTCCCATCCTTTAATACTTTCTACTCTTTGCGCTTCTTGAATATTTGGGGTAAAAATTTTATCTACCTGCCACATGGATCTTAACGCCTCCACATCTTTCCAAAATCCCACGGCCAAGCCTGCTAAATAGGCAGCACCCAATGCGGTTGTTTCTACAATGGTTGGACGAATTACTTTGGTATCCACTATATCCGATTGAAATTGCATGAGCATATTATTATGCGTGGCACCACCATCTACCCTGAGTTCTGCAATAGGAATACCTGCGTCTCCTTCCATGGCTTTTAATAAATCATAACTTTGAAAAGCAATGCTTTCTAATGCAGCGCGCGCAATATGTGCAGCACTCGTTCCTCTTGTAATACCCACAATGGTTCCCCTTGCATGCTGATTCCAATAAGGTGCCCCTAAGCCCGCAAAAGCAGGCACCATATACACGCCATCGGTATCTTCTACCTGCCCCGCTAAATCTTCTACATCACTAGATTTACGAATTAAATGTAATCCATCTCTTAACCATTGAACTACTGCACCACCAATAAATACACTGCCTTCTAAAGCATAGTAAGTGCGTCCGTTCATTTGTAAAGCAATGGTGGTTAATAAATTATTTTTTGATTGTACTGCTTTTTCTCCGGTATGCATTAACATAAAACAACCGGTACCATAGGTATTTTTAACCATGCCTGGCGCTGTACACATTTGTCCAAACAATGCCGATTGCTGATCTCCTGCAATACCCGCAATGGGAATTGCATGATTTGCAAATAATTGATTGGTGTGCCCGTAAATTTCACTACTCGATTTTACAGATGGTAAAATAGATGCTGGAATATCCAACAATGCTAATAATTCCGTATCCCATTGTAAACTATGAATATTAAATAACATGGTTCTTGATGCATTGGTTGCATCGGTAACATGCACTTTGCCATTGGTTAATTTCCAAACCAACCAGGAATCAATGGTGCCAAAACAGAGGTCTCCATTATCCGCTAATTCCCTTGCACCTTTCACATTGTCTAAAATCCATTTAATTTTTGAACCCGAAAAATAAGCATCTATAACTAAGCCTGTTTTTTCTTGAATCATAACTGCTTTGCCTTGCGCTTTTAATGCATCGCAATAGTCTGCTGTTCGACGGTCCTGCCAAACTATGGCATTGTAAATAGGCAAGCCTGTTTTATTATTCCAAACAACAGTTGTTTCTCTCTGATTGGTAATGCCTATGGCAGCAATATCGTTTAATGCTAAATTATGATGACTAATCACTTCACTCGCAACGCCAATTTGAGTACTCCAAATCTCCATGGCATCATGTTCTACCCAACCTGGTTGTGGAAAATGTTGTGTAAATTCTTTTTGTGCAATGCCGTGAATTTGTCCTTGATGGTCAAATAAAATGGCACGGCTACTGGTTGTCCCCTGATCTAAGGATAAGATATATTTTGACATCACAATCGTTAATTAGATTGTAATATAAAAAAAGAAAGGCAGAAAAAATCAAGTTGTAACTATCTTCTATTTTTTAGCCAGGTTTCAGGATCCAAGGACCGCCCTTCCTTGCTTAACACAAATAGTAAAGACCCTTCTCCTTCTAAATTAATACCAGATTTACCTAATGTAGTACCCGCTTTTACTTCCTGGCCCACTGCAATATTAATACTACTTAAATGGGTAGACATTGTGAAATATTTTCCGTGTTGAATGATCACTGTTAAGTCCCCATTAATATCACCCGTATATTTAACAACCCCATTGGCCACACTTTTTACGGAAGTGCCTTTGGGAACTGCAATTTCAATACCATCGCTATTTCTACTCAACTTCGTGCCTGGAATATTTTCCACTCCAAAATGAACAAACACATTTCCTTTATCTACTGGCCAAGGCAAAGCACCCTTGCTATTTTCAATAGAAATGGAAGCTTCTCTTCCTTCTTCGGTCGTCTCTAAGGCAGAGTAAGGACGATCACCGGCTGTCTTGGTTAAACCACCTTCCACGGCGCCCACCTTTCCTGTAGATTTTGTTGTTGATTTCGTATTTTCTGTTTTGGCAGTCGCCGATTCGTTGGAAGTTTTTTGTTTTGCCAAACGCTCTTTTTCTTTTTTCTCCGCTTCTGCCATCTCTCGCTTAATCACACTCATTAATGCTGCTTGCATTTTTTTTCTTTGCGCTTCTTTTTGTTTCAACTGCGCAGTCACTTCTTTTTCCTTCCCTTTTAGTTGAGAAATTATTTTATCCTGTTCTTTGCGATCATCTACCAATACTTTCAATTGATCACTTTGAACATTTAAAGTAACCACCCTGTCTTTTTTATTTAAACCTAATTGACTGATTTTATCATTCAAATCCAATTGCGAAAGTGCTATTGTTTTTGCTTGCGCTTCCCTATTTTGACGATAGTTTTTTAAATAGGTAATTCTTTTAACTGCATCATTAAATGAATTGGCCGAAAATAAAAAGTTTAAATACTCGTAACCGCTTCTGTTTTTATATGCAAATGAAATACTTTTTGCATACCTGCTTTTTAAAGTATCCAACTCGGAATTTAATCTAGAAACGTCTTGTTGATTGGCCGCAATGGTATTATCAATAAGCGCCACTTGCTTTGCAATACCATTTACCAAGGCTTCTCTTTTTGCAATTTTACTTTTAATCACATTTAATTGGGCCAAAGTGGTTTTTTTATTTTTTTGTATCTGATTTTTTAATTCATTTAACTCGTCTAATTCTTTTCGCAATCCTTGTTCTTGTTTTTGTAATTCATCCCGACTAGGATTTGTTTGGCCAAATGAACCACCCACTAAGCTTATCAACAACAATAATAATATGGCGAACCTTTTTGTCATAATTTATTTCCTTTTCGTTTTTGTTTTTGCTTGCTTAGGCATTACAAAGGTATATTTTAATGGCTCATTAAAAGCATACTCTTTTACTTCTAAATGAATTTCAAATCTGGATTGCGAAGTCACTGCAATATCTCTATTTAAAGGAAACTGATAGGTTAGTGCAGGGGTATGATTGTAATAAGTAATGTCGCAGGTGCGATGTTGATTAATGTCAATATCGTCTAGTTTCAAATGAAGCACTTTAGTATTATCCTCACTTAAGCTTACTAAATTTTTGAACAATTGACCCACTAAGCCAATTTGCAATTTATTGTTATTCATTTTATAGTTAACAATAGGTGCGTTTTCCAAGAATATGGGATTCCCGATAATCAAATCCTCCAACATGGAGTAGGTTAAAGGAATTTTTATAATTTCCTGCAAGTAAGTTAACGGCCTTATTTCCAATTTCTTATTCAGCGGATAATAAAGCATTACGCTGTCTTTATTAATAATGGCTCTTAATCCTATAACACCCATCGACCCTTTTAAAATTATATAAATGGCTTTGCCTTGATCGATGCTTACATTCGCAACCAATGCATCGGACTTGTCTACTGTCTCATAATCAACTTTTAATTTTGCATTGAATCCACTATAACTAATTTTAGTAGCAGTTATTTTTTCAAAAATCTCTTGCACAATGATACCAGAATCAACTTTGTTTTTTTCGGCATTGCCTTCATTTGATAAAGTATCTCTTTTAGATAAGGCATCTTGAATCACCTGCGCCTTTCTTGAAGTTGCACAGGAAGCCAGCAATACAGTAACAATCAAAATATAGAAAACTTGTTTAATCATTTATTTATTTTTTACCCGTGTGTCCAAAGCCTCCTTCGCCTCTTTCAGTTACTTCTAATTCCACCACCAATTCCCAATTGGCTTTTTCAACCTGCTGAAAAACCATTTGAGCAATTCTATCTCCGTCTTGTATGGTTTGGGATTCGTTGGATAAATTAATAAGGATTACTTTAATTTCTCCTCTGTAATCGGCGTCAATCGTTCCTGGTGTATTTAAACAAGTAAGGCCCTGTTTAATAGCTAAGCCGCTTCGAGGCCTAATTTGCACTTCGGCATTTTGAGGAATCGCAATAAACAAGCCGGTTGGAATTAATCCTCGTTCTAATGGGGCTAAGCAAACGGGTTCCGTTAAAAATGCACGAATATCCATGCCAGAAGATCCTGCTGTTGCATAAGCAGGCAAAGGATGATGACTTTTATTTACAATTTTTACCTGTATTGACATGTTGCGCAAAAATAGGCAAAAACTAAGGAAATTAAGCTTCTATAATTACGATTTAACAAAGCCTAAATTAAAAAAAGAAGATGCTTCCAAATCGAAGGGTATTGGATAGCGGATTTTTGGTAATTCCACCGCCTGAAGGGACTAAATAGCTAATGTTAAATTTAGATTGCTGATATTGAAAACTAGTACCTAAGGTGAAATATTGCATGTTTCCTAAATTCTTGTTATTGTCCATAAAATAACCGCCTCTCAAATAAAACCGATCGGTATAATTATATTCTATACCAACCGAAGCTTTCAGAGATTCAGAAAATGGCACACCATATTTCGCAGAGAAGGAATTAAAATAACTATTAATCACTGATTGTGAGAAATACTGATTCACCGATTCGGCGTCCGTGTTATCTGGACTAGCAGGTACCATTAATCTGTTTATGTCTATGCCAAACTCCACAGAGTTATCTGGATCTATTCTATTTAAATAACCTACCCCCAAACCAATATTTGCAGGAATATAATACTTGTTTTTAGTTTCATTAGAATAGCTAATTTTACCCCCTAAATTGGAAAGTAACAAGCCCGCATGAAACCCTTGTAAGTCGCTATTTTGTTTATAAAACATGCTAATATCTGCTGACATGGTGTTTCCCGCTTTGTAATTAATAGCCGTAGAACCAAACGAACCTTGCACCAACCTAGAATGAATATATCTTAATGTTGCACCAATGCTTATTTTATCATTTAATAATAAGCTATAACCAATATCATAACTAAACTCTGAAGGTCTTTGAGAAGGCAATGTAGAATTACCAGACTCGTCGGTAAAATCTATATTTCCTAAACTAAAAAAACGAAGAGAAGTATTAATGGTACTTTGATCATTAAGTTGCTTATAAAAACCCGCACTTGCCAAATACACATCACTTAATCCAAGGTCTTTTAACCATGGCGTATAATTAATTAAAAAGCCTTTTGATTCTTTTAAAAAACTAAGCTTAGCTGTGTTGCCAAATAAATCATTGGCTTCCGGGGTCATCCCTAGGGACAAATTACCCATCCCTCCCGATCTTGCATCCGGCGAAATCATCATAAATGGCACTGCAGTACTTTGTAATTTCAAAGAATTAGTTTGTGCTTTGATTTCAGCATGAACAACAAGAATTGCAAGAATAAAAATTAAAGACTTTAGCTTATTAAAATTCATGAGGGAGTTGAATTATTGGTAGATTAAAGATAGTCAAAGGTGCCTAAATATTATAGTTTGAGAAAAGAATTTGATAAAATATAGGTCTCCCTATTATTTTGGATGGTAAATCGATAATAATAAACCCCCGGAGATAGCCTGGAACCTGCATTGGTTTTGCCATCCCAATCCATGTAGTATTTTGTTAATAAATTTTCGCCTACCCAAGTTTTACTATATTGAATTTGGCCATTTTGATTCAGTAGGTCTAAAGTGACGGTCAAGGTCTTGCCTATCTGATTGGTTTCAAACCCAAACCTTGTATTGGATTGTACCGGATTGGGGAAATTAAACGGATCTTTATATAATAGGTTATTGGAAGGAGGCACTTCAAATAATAAAGTATCTTTTGTCCCATTGCCCAACAAATCCCATGCTTTTATAATAATGGTATGTTTGCCAACAGACAAACCTGGCAATGAAATGCTTGCTGTGCCAGATTGATAGGAATCCAGATCCGCTATAAAATAATTATTAAATATTATGGGCATTGGATTTTTATCTACCCAAACACTTAAATCCTGTCCTAATGCGTTGCCAGAGGATTGTATACCGGCACTGTCTTTTAAACGGACATACACAATAGCATTACTGGCTGACCAATCTCCCTGTTTAAAATTAGGCTCATTTAAATAAGCAGTTATTTGTGGACCGGTCTTGTCTATTTGAGACGCACTATTATTAGGCTTTACATAAATAGAATCAAAAATTTGGATAGCAGACTGTATGCCACTGGAAGCAGCCAATTCTACACGAATAGGATTTGAATTATTGGACACTTGAATAGGCAAAATAAACCCTGCATCAATTACTCCATTTTTAATGGTAGACTTCCCCTTAAATAAAACCTGTGTTTGCATAGCAATTGGAACCACCATGCTAGAAGACTGGTTTGCTAATGTGTTTTTGGTTTTTACTGCATCATAAATGGTTAATGTTAATTCCCCATTAAAATTAGTTTGTGTAACTCCCATTTGTTGTACCCATCCCTTTAATTGAAAATTACTTCCGGCCGATAAGCTGTCTTTATTCTTAAATGTCTTTCCATTAATGGTTTGGTTATTAATATTATAATTGGGCTTGTTTAATACCAATGCTGGATCTCCAATGACACTAAATTTAAAATCGTTCACTCGGTCGCCCCCCAATTTCCAATTCAGATTTTTTGCCTTTTGCAAGGCAAGGCCAATACTACTTCTATTCCCTAATGCATCATCCACTAATAATTGCTGTATAAATAAATCATTGATTTGTTTATTACTATAGGCAAAAACTAACCGGTTGGCCGCAACCAATCCAATTACGCCTTTCCCATTTTTCATAAATGCATCCCAAGCAATGGCGCTAACATTGGGCTGGTCATAAGGAGCAAAATTACAAGAAGCAGTAACCAATAGTGGAAGTTTGTCTCTGTTATTCCAGCTGTCAAATTGAGCTGCAGTTATGACCCCTTCTTCCGAAAGTCTTAGATAATTTCCATGCCCTGTATAATTAATTAACAAAGTGCCGTCTTGAACCGATTGCTGCAGATTGATATTCACCTGCGGAAAGGTATTGCCCGAAGTAGAGGCTACTGCAGGATATAAATCCAAATAAAGTTTTTCTTGATCCCAAAAACTAGTTTTTGTTTGCAAATTTGTGACGATGGATTCCGCATCTTGTAGGTGTAAATTATAATCCCCGTCGTCCGCAATCCAAGTAATTTTATTTTCCCATGCTCCTCCTGTTTTTTCAGACTGATAACGAATAAGTTTGTTCAGCACACTATCTGCATCTGCTATTGTTCTTGCAGGAATTCGCCCAACTGCCAAGGATAATTGTCCTAAAGCATTATAGTTATTAATATCATCCCCTTCGGTTAAGATTGAAAAAAAATCGTCCGTAGAAAAACTTGATAATATAGAAGTTGAATTGTCATTTTCATAAACAGGCAACTCATCATTAAGCTTCATTTTTTTAGCATTAAAATTTCCCATACCTAGCAATAGCAAGTATGTTGGCGCTTTAAGGTTATTTTGAATGGCCTTATTTTTGACATGTTTAAGGAAATTTCGAATGGCTATTGGAGAAGGTTGTCCGCCTGAATAATCATTGTAAACTTCTCGCGCATTGGCTACCATCACTTGTCTGCCAAATTGTTTCAACTGGAACTGCTGGTATTTTTTTGCATGTTCCACAAATGCAGGTGCAGCAACAATGATATAATTAATTTCACCTTTTAGGTTTATCAAATCCTGATTCGGAACATTCCCTAATAAAATAGGGGTTTCAAATGCATTATTTTTGACCGCAAAAAAGTTAAGGGCAGTATCTGTTTGCTGTAAAAAACTGCCTGTATTGTTTGAAGCCGGTTGCCAATTAATTTGTACAGGATTTTCGCTATTGGTCACGTTCCAAATAATCCCAGAAGCATCTATATCCTGTATTTTACAATTTAGAATTTTACCTTTTTCATAATCACTTTCAATACTAAACGACAAAGTGCTATCCTGCCAAAAACCTACGGGCTTGTTCATTACTATTTCAAGATAATCTATCCAACCCGTTGCAGTAACATTGGCGCTGGTATAACTAACGCTTAAAGTACTTTTGCTTGGCCAACTGAAAGTATTCTTATTGGAAAAAGTATCCGTTACTTCTTTCGCAATGTCATCAAACAGCATCCCACTAACGGGTTGCAATAAAGTGGTATGTTCCAGCCGATCGTTCCAATAAAAATCAAACTGCGCATTCACTTGATAGGAAGTGGACGCAACATGCGCAAAACAATCTATTTTACTTACACTGTTCATACCATTCGTGCTCACTAAAAAATTAAGTTTACTTTGTTTTCCAACACCCACTCCCATTGGTAACCCCCAAAATGTTTTGCCGCTATTTAAAAAAGAGATGGAATCTTTTTCAAATAATAAATGTTGCGTAAACTCATTTCTGTTTTCAAACACACTGGCTTGTGTATTTTGGAGCCCCATTCTTTTTCCATTATCACCAATCGTTACATAATAAAAAACGGAATCGGAAATGGATCGCGTAAAATGTTTTAAGGTTTTTTGCTGCCTGTCAACATTCCACTTAACAGGTCCCTCGGCATAAAATAAAATATTATCCCCTTCATCAATTTGGCCATCTCCCCCATCATTAACTTTGAGAGCAGTTTCTTTAAGTCCAAATACTGGATTAGCGGGCACTTTCTCTAAAAGAAGGGAAGGATCAAGTCCAAACAACTGAAATTGTGAGGAAACAATGGGTAAACTAAAGCCTAAAGAACGAATTTGAGCGCCTGTAAGTTTAAAAATACCTTGTTTATTGACTGCTATTTTTGACCATTTACCCTTTGCCAACGGGCTTGTTTGAGCCATTAAAGCAGTAGTAAATGTTAAAAAAAGCAGTAAAATATTGAACTTGGCCCTATTCATGCACTAAAATTAGGATTTTAGTAACAGAAGTTTATGAGTTTGGGTTGATTAAATAAATAAAAAACGAGCTATATTCGCATCAGCATTTTTGTTGATTTTGAATAAATTTTTTATATGAATTTCATTAATAGTATTTTATTGTTTTTTGCGGTATTGTTATTAGGACCAGCAGTGCTTTCTACAAGCGAGTCTAAGGAGGCAACCGCAATTCAAGTGGCAGCGAAAAATATCGATCCTTTTAAGGATATGGCACTCGTTCGTGGGGGTACTTATACCATTGGTATGAATACCGAAGAAAATGAAATGAGACAATGGAATAATCCTTATCGTAGAGTCACGGTGAGTTCATTCAGAATTGATAAATACGAAGTAAGCAATAAAAAATATAGAGACTATACGCACTGGTTAGAAAAATTAGGAAAAGGATATGAAGGTTTAGTGAAAGATGCATTACCTGACACCACAGTATGGAGAGAGGATTTAGCCTATAATGAGCCGATGGTAGAAGGATATTTTAGAGCAAAGGCATTTAACGATTATCCAGTAGTGGGGGTGAGTTGGGTACAAGCAAATAATTATTGCCGATGGAGAACAGATAGAGCAAATGAACCAATTTTATTGAGTTATGGTTTAATTGCCGATCCAAAAACTACACCTTATTTGGGTAAGTTAAACGCAGCAATTACTACACAGTCAGGAACCGCCTCTGGAACCGCAGTCTCAGCACCCGCGCGAACTGCAAAAAGAATTAAGTCTGATGAAGAATATATCGTAAAGCCAGACTTTAGATTGCCAACTGAAGCGGAATGGGAATATGCTGCTAAAGTAGCGAGTTCTAAAAACTATGTCACTAATTTTCAAAACAACAAAGCGGGTTCCAATTCAAGAAATCCAGGATCAAGTGTTGTAGAGTCTGATTCGCCTTACCCTTGGGGTGGTGTTGGTATCGAAGATTTAAGAAATACGAAGAAAGGAAAGCAAGGGATGTATATGGCCAATTTTAAGAGTGGCAATGGCGACTATATGGGTATGATTGGATACTCAAACGACGGTGCTGGCTTTCCTGCAAAAGTAAATAGCTTTATGCAAAACAAACTAGGATTGCATAACGTAAGTGGTAATGTGAACGAATGGGTAGAAGATATTTATCGTCCACTAAGTAGCAAAGACATGAGTGATATGAATCCATTTAGAGGAAGCGCTGCATTAGATGGTGATGAACCAGAATTATCTGCATACGATACAGACATGACTACCCTTATTTCTAATAAATCAAGAGTATATAAAGGAGGTAGTTGGAAAGACCGTCCTTATTGGTTAAATATTGGCACAAGAAGATTCTTAGACCAAGACAAATCAAACAGTTCTATTGGATTTAGATGTGTTTCTTCTGCATTTGGATATGACGCAGCAAGCCAATCAGCAGATAATTCAACGCCATGGTGGAAAAGACTATTTAAAAAATAAGTCAATGAAATTACGCATTGGCTCAGGTATTGATTTTCATCAATTAGTAGAAGGTAGAGATTTGTGGATTGGGGGCATTAAAATTCCACATACTAAAGGTGCGCTTGGCCATAGCGACGCTGATGTTTTATTACACGCAATTTGTGATGCATTATTAGGCGCCTTAAGCTTAGGAGATATTGGCACACATTTTCCTGACACCGATAACGCTTATAAGAACATTGATAGTAAAATATTATTGGCACGTACTTATGATTTAATTACAGCAGAAGGATTTCAAATTGTAAATATTGACGCAACACTTTGTTTAGAAGCGCCAAAAATTAAGCCTTATGTAATTGAAATGCAAAACTGTATTGCTAACATTTTAAAAATTGGCGACAAGGATATCTCTATCAAAGCAACCACCACCGAGACCATGGGTTTTACAGGAAGAGAAGAAGGATTAGTGGCAATGGCAACCTGCTTGCTCACTTCGATTAATAGTTAATCTATCATTATATCATGAAGCTCCCCTCTATTTCATTTTTATACGAGCTATACAAACAACATCCACAAATACAAACGGATACTAGAAAATTGAAATTGGGTGATTTATATTTTGCGTTAAAAGGCCCCAACTTTAATGGAAATGTTTTTGCTATTTCTGCACTTGAAAACGGAGCCAGCTATGCAATCGTAGATGAACCCATCGCTTATAGCGAACCTATTGAACATAGAATTATACAAGTGGATGATGTACTAAGCACATTACAAGCGCTTGCTAAACATCATCGTGAACAGTTCGCCATCCCCTTTATAGGCATTACAGGTAGTAATGGAAAAACAACGACTAAAGAACTGGTGTTCACAGTACTTGCAAGTCATTTTAAAACCTATACAACGCAAGGCAATTTGAATAACCATATTGGTGTACCCCTTACCATTTTAAGTATCGGTACCGATGCACAAATGGCAGTAATTGAAATGGGTGCCAATCATTTAAAAGAGATTGGAAGTTATTGCGAATATGCCATGCCTAATTATGGTTTAATTACAAATTGTGGCAAAGCCCATCTAGAAGGCTTTGGTTCTGAGGAGGGCGTGAAAAAAGGAAAGGGTGAATTGTATGATTACCTAAGAAACAATAATGGAAGGGCTTTTGTAATGAGTGATTATGATTATTTAGTATCCATGAGCGCAGGCCTTTCCGAAGTGATTACGTATGGAAACAAAACGGGTACTATACAGGCGGATCCTAGAACCGTAAATGGTTTTTTACAAGTAAACTTTACCCAGGGCGCCCCTATTGATATCATTCAAACACAATTAGTTGGTGAATATAATTTGCCTAATATTTTAGCGGCCGTAAGTATTGGTTTGTACTTTAAAGTACCTGTTGATAAAATTAAACGTGCCATTGAAAATTATGCTCCTTCTAATAGTCGTTCCCAATTAATAAAATGGAAAGGCAATGATGTGATATTGGATGCCTACAATGCCAATCCAAGCAGTATGCATTTGGCTATAGAGAATTTTGCAAAACTAAATGCGACACATAAAATTGTTTGTATTGGTGGTATGAAGGAATTAGGAAGTACTAGTATAGCCGAGCACCAACAACTTATACAATTGCTTGAAAAAAATGAATGGGAACAGGTGGTATTAGTTGGTGGCGACTTTGAACATTGCCAACATAATTATACTTTCTTTGCCAATGCGGTGGAAGCAAAGCATTGGTTAAAAGCACAAGCTTTTGAAAATCGAACCATTCTAATTAAAGGTTCTAGAGGAATTCAGATGGAACAAGTACTAGAAGATTAACCTACGCTACTTTTATTTTCAATACCTTTGTGGCATGCCTAAAAATATATTTTCCAGTGTATTAACTAATAAGTGTCCCAGATGTAGAGAAGGAAAATTATTTGTTTCCAGTAATGCTTATGATTTTGCGAACATGACAAAAATGAACGACACCTGTCCTGTCTGCAAACAACCCACTGAAATTGAAGTGGGATTTTATATCGGTACTGGATATGTGAGTTATGCACTAACGGTTGCTTATTTTGTTTCCAGCTTTGTTGCCTGGAAAGTTTTAATTGGAATGACTTTTGACTTAGATGATAACCGAATTTTATATTGGTTAATGAGTGCTATCGCTTTAGTAATTTTATTACAGCCTATTTTTATGCGTTTATCTAGGTCTATTTGGATTGCCATGTTTGTATCTTACAATAAAAATTGGAAGGAAGAACCATTGGAATACAATGAAAGAATGGATGAGAAGATGAAGGAGCATTAATTCGCTCCGCTCCAGCATCCCAACAGTTCTCTTTTACCAACGCCTTTCAAACAATTCGGATGGACGCCTCACTTCGTTCGTCGTCATCCCAAATTATATGATTGCTGTCGCTCCGCTCCAGCATCCCAAAT
>CAIOYQ010000010.1 GCA_903862505.1 uncultured Bacteroidota bacterium | reverse complement strand
GCTGGAACAAAATCTTTCAGATATAAATTACGTTCAGTGTTATACATAAACGGAGGGGGGTGATCTCCTACAATGACTACCTTGTCCATTTGAAATTTGTTTAGCAAATTAGCCAAGTGTTTAAATTGATCTTGTACTCTTTTATATTGGCTTTCTGTTTCATTAGTAGGAAATAAGCCTGTTTTTAATTTTTGGGATCTAAAAGGTAAATGAGTATTAATTGTTAATATGTAAGTAAAAGACTTTTTGTGTGAAAAAGCGTTATTAAAACAATAGTCAAATACAGTTTCATCATTTACTGCTTGATAATGATTGTTGTAATTTTCGTTGGAAAGATTAGGAGATTTAAAATCAGAATAATCTTTAATAGTATTGAAACCTAAAATTTTTCTAAATCTTTGGCCACTACTATGAAAACCACTGAAGGATTGTAAGGCCGAAGTATGATAACCCGCTTTATTTTTATGTTCAGTTAATCCTTCAATATCTAATTGACCATTTTGTATTATTGAATAATAAGCTTCGCCTTCTTTATTTAACAATTCTCTTGCTTCTGCTTGACTAGTGCCACCTTTAAAATAACTAGAATCAAATTTTATGTCATACCCTTTATGCTCAAGATTTAAAATAGATTGTATTTGTTGAATTCTTAAGCTACTATCTTTTAACAGGCCCCAACTTTCTAAAATTATTAATACTTGATGAGAACTTGTATCGGCTAATAAATACTTATAACTAATTGAAAGAGTATCACCATTACTATTTTTAAAATCGTTGAAATGAGAAATGGATTCGTAGGATTTTAGATACAATTTCATATCCTTATAGTACTCTGTAATAATTGATTTTGCAATATTAACCCTGAAATTGTTGTTGGGCCTGAAGTTCAACAAGGAGAAACCGAAAAGTGTATCAAAAAAATATATAATACTAAAACTAACTACAAAAAAATAACTAAACGTTTTTTTATCGGATTTGATATGCCCAATCTGCTTGACGTTTTTAGATTTTATAAATAAAGTCAATCCTCCAATAAAAATAGTTATTCCAGCAATAATTACTAACCAAAAATACCAAGGGAAATGAGTAATCAATAAACTAGGTAGTTTTCGAAGATAGTTGACCGTATCAAAGAAATAGAAATGTGCTAAACTGATTACCGCATCTGCAAGTAATACTAATCCAAGCACCAAAACACGGATCCGATTTTTTGGAATATAACAAAAAAGGAGGGGTAGTGCTAAATACTCATAATAAAAATACGGTCTTTCAAGTGATATTAAATAAAACCCATTTAGTATGATATTAAATAAGAAAAAAAATAAAACAAAGAATAGAACTAGTTTTAATTTGGGTTGGTATTGATTACTCATCAGTATTTTGTGCTAACCTATTTATTTTCTTTTAGCACAAAAACGAAGATGCTTCCAATTAAAACTAGAAAGAACCCTAATAACAATCCCTTATACCATTTTATTTCATCATTTTCCAATGGGAAAACTGGGCTGTCTACAATTTGTATAGTGGGTGTTTCTTGCGCTAATGTCATTTTTGACACTTCTAAATTTTTCATTAACTCAGCGTAAATAGTAGACAACACCATTTTATCTCTTTGTGATATTTCTGAATACACTGGTGCATTTACATCCGCCGGATTTACATTTAACAACAATCTAGCATCTTCGGTAGCTGCGTAAGTTCGCTTATTTAGTATCGCAGATATACTATCAGTTCTTCTTTCCAATCTACTAACATTCTTCTTTAACCTACCTACTTTAGCATCTATGTAAAAATCGGTTGCAATTTTTAAAATACGCTCCGATATTAATTTACTCAACAACTCATCTTTTACATTAATGGTAACATTAAAAAATCCTAATTTCTTATCTACCTTAACCACTCCTATTTCTTTTTCTTCAATTCGTTTTACAATAGTCTTTAATAAACTATCCTGTAAACGTAAGTCCTTATCGGGTTGTGCAAAATAAATAGCTCTCCCAATTTTGTCATTGCTCTGCCATTTTTTTCTTAATTTATAAACATCTGCATAAGCATCTGCTAAG
>CAIOYQ010000009.1 GCA_903862505.1 uncultured Bacteroidota bacterium | reverse complement strand
GCTTCACCAAAGAACGCGGCCTGGCGGTTAATATTATAGTTAGGTCTGCCAAAACGATTCATATTGCTATTTCTAATTCTAGACGCTACTAAAGTATTGGCGCTATCTGTTCTGCTTGCATCCGTTAAGTTGTTACCAAAAACAGAAGTGGTTTGTGTTTCATAATCCTGCCACATATTTCCCACCATTAAACGCGTATTAATTTTGCCAAAGCTTTTCTTAGCGGTTGCAGTAACCGTATGGTTGTAACCATAATAATTACGATAGTAATTTTCTAAAGCTCCTTTTTGCGCTCTTGTTAAAAAGTAAGAAGAGGAATCCCATTTAGTCCACCCTTGTTGGGTATAGGTATCATAACCTACACGGCCATTGATTGTTAACCACTTGGTTGGGTTGTAAGTAACCGCCAATGTAGCAATTTGTCTTGTTACTTCGTCACGGCTTCTGTTTCGGTTTACGTTAAATAAAGGATTGTCTAATTCTCCATTAGGATTGGAAGCAAACAATGGTTTTTTCAAACCATCTGCTGTTTCCCAATCTCTGATATCATTGTCCACCGGCCAAGCCAATAAGTTTAATAAATAACCACTCACCCCTCTTAAAGGCTTATCGTTGGTACTTGTTACCAAACTATAACTTGGTGAAATTTCTAATTTATTATTAAAGAATTTATGATTTGAAACTACACGAAAATTTTGCTTCGTGTAATGATTCGTTGGAACGGGTGATTTCTCATCCACAAATGCAGCTGAAAAACGAATAGAGTGATTCTTTACACCATAGTCCATTGAAATGTTTTGGTTTTGAGACAAACTTGAACGGAAAAAATTGTGCAAGTTATCATAAGTTTTTGTTCCATTAGGAAACTCTTGACCAAAATAAGCGAAAACGTCACTAGGTACACCGTTATAACCAGCATCATATTTTGTAAAGATTTTTGGATAGCGCGTGTAAGTTGAACTTCTAAAGCTATTGTCATACGCCACATTAAGTTTACCAGTAGTGCTGGTTCCTTTTTTAGTGGTAATTACAATGGCTCCAGAACTCGCTTGGCTACCATACAATGCGGTAGCTTCTGGTCCTTTTAACACCGTTACGTTATCAATATCATTCGGATTTAAATCCGAAATACGATTGGTATAGTCATTTTGTCTATTCTCTGTAGAAACGTTTGCGCTGGTTGGTTTTACAGCCAAACCTGTGTTACGATTGTTTTCCTGTACAGAAGAGTTATCTATAATCACACCATCAATAATAAATAAAGGAGAGTTGTCTAATGATAATGAGTTAAAACCTCTTAATACAATTTGAGAACTTGCACCTGCAAGACCACTTGTTGGATTAATGGTTAAACCCGCAACACGTCCTTGTAAACTATTTACAAAGTTATTACGTTGTGATTCGGCAATGTCTGCGCCTTTTAATTTTTGTACGGAGTAACCCAATTCTTTTGGATTACGCTTAATGTCCATCGCAGTTACAACTACTTCTTCAAGATCATTGTCAATTGCATTTAAGCGAAGATTATAAACAGTTTTAGTACCCACTTTTACTTCTTTCGCTTCATAGCCAACAAATGAAATTGTAAGTGTTTGGCCTGCTGTTGCGCCAATTGAATAAATACCATCCTTATTGGTTAAGGTGGCCGATTTGGTTCCTTTAATCACAACGGTAACGTTTGCAAGGGGAGAACCGTCACTTCCAGTAACTTTTCCCGATACAGTGGTTTGTTGTGCATTTACCATAGTGGTGCTAAAGATTAGCGCCAGTAGTAAAGTCCATAATCCTTTGATTTGCATAAAATGTGCTCTTTGGGTTAATTAATTAAGTTAAGCTTGTCAACTTAGCTACCAAGGTAGGACTTTTGCAATTTATTAACAAATGATAGGTGTCATTTTTGGCTTAAAATATATAGAATAAAATCTACATATTGACCTTAATTTGAGCTTGGGCAGATGCCTGCTTGCTAAATTGAAGCGGATAATTGGCTAACAAGTCCTGAACACTGGCTAATAAGTCCAAGGCATTGCCAAATTCGTATTTATGCCTGCGTTTCCATTTTTGTGCTAAGACTTTAGCCACCTGTTGGGCAACAGGGCAAGTGATGTCAATTTTACCAAAAACAAGATCGGACTCTTGGGTTTTAGCAAAACCAAATGCCTCCCTATACAATTCTAATAGGTTCCCTGGCTTTAATCTTAACAAATTATATAAATGAATAAAATCCAAAATTAACCATACCATATTTTGCTTCCCCTTGTTGGTAATGGTCTCATTAAATAAATAGTTACTGTTTAAAGTTTCTAAGCTAGATAAGACAGGTGCATTTAACCTGATGCCCTCAAACCCTTGCTGGACTTGCATTTTGATCGTAGCTGGTGAAATAAAAATGTTTGCCGTAAAGCTTACATTCAAATAGGTAAACTGAATGGTTCCTTTTATTTTTTGTTGAGATTTTTCTTGAATAAACAATTCAAAGTCCTCGGCGGGAATGAATAATTTGGTAGAAAGTGTTGGAGATGCGGTGGGATGTTGTTGTACAAACATGGTTGATTTTATTTTGGCGTTAAAGACCTCATCTATTTTACCACCGCGGAGTTAAACTCTCTCGGTTGGTACCCACTGAAGGGTTCTTGATGATGCAACAAAAATAGGCTTTTCTCCAATTCCAGCCAAAAAAGGCCGGAATAACTCCGGCCTTTTTTCTATTTTATCAGTTGATTGTCAATGTTTTATTGATAATCTGAATAATCGTCTTCTTCAAAGTTCATGGTTCCCAAATTCATCATACTTCCCATTAAATCCTTGAACTCAATTTTCCCATCAATCATCTTTTTGCTAATTAAAGAATAAGCGGCAAGTCCGTGCAATACAAATTCCATTAATAAAGCTGCTTGTTTTTCGTCCGCTTGTGGGAAATATTTTTTTACAATACCAAACAACCCATCCACTTTATATAGTGCAATTACTTTGTCTTCGTCTTTCATGTCCAATAATAAATCTAGATGATTTCCTGCATCAAACCATTTTGCAATTAAGGCATATGGACTTTCTGGTTGCTTTTGCTCCGTTGTTTGTGTAGTAGATTTTTTTACAGGCTTCTTCTTTTTAAGATCATCCGGATTGGGGAAATAAGAAACGAATAATGTGCGTATAGATTTGTTCAATAAATTTAATGCCACTTCATATGGACCCTCTTGTTCACCTTCATACACCAATTCAATTTTTCCAGTGATGGCAGGAATAATGCCGGACAAATCACTTATCCAAACTTGCGTGTTTTTTTCATTATGAATAATCGCACGTCTTTCTGCACTGCTCACTGCAGCTTCATACGCAGCAATGGTTAGACGCGCACTCACTCCACTTTTTTTATCCACAAACTCATTGGTTCTTGCTTCAAAAGAAACCTGTTCAATAAGTCGTTTTATTAAATCACTCGCCTCTACTTTATCTTTTTGTGCAGGTAAAATATTTGCTTCTTGTTCTGTGATGGCTAAAGAAGTTTCAATGCTTTTTGGATAGTGTGTTAAAATCTGACTTTCAATTCTATCTTTTAATGGCGTCACAATACTTCCTCTATTTGTATAGTCTTCGGGATTCGCAGTGAACACAAATAAAATATCCAATGGCATGCGCAATTTGAATCCTCTAATTTGTATATCGCCTTCTTGTAAAATATTAAAAAGTGAAACCTGAATTCTTGCTTGCAAATCTGGTAATTCATTTATTACAAAAATGCCGCGGTTACTTCTTGGAATAATGCCATAGTGAATTACTTTTTCATCCGCAAAACTCAATTTTAAATTGGCCGCTTTAATCGGATCAATATCTCCTATTAAATCCGACACACTCACATCCGGTGTCGCTAGCTTTTCACCGTAACGCGCACTCCTATGCACCCAGTGAATAGGGGTTTTGTCGCCCTGGTCATCGATTAAGTCTACTGCAAACCTGCTTAAAGGTTGTAAGGGGTCATCATTTACTTCACTGCCTGCCACCGTTGGGATATATTCGTCCAATAAGTCCACCATTTGGCGCGCCATCCTGGTTTTAGCTTGGCCACGTAGACCTAAAAACAAAATATTATGTCGGCTTAATAAGGCGCGTTCTACATCGGGGATTACGGTATCCTCATAACCTAAGATACCCTCAAATGCATTTTCTTTATTTTGAATACTTGCGATTAAATTGTCGCGCACTTCATCTTTAATAGACTTTGATTGGTATCCCGATTTTTTTAAATCTCCTAAGGTTAAGATTTTAGTAATATCATTTTTCTTACTCATAATTAGTACACTGTTTTTCTTTTGCCACTTTCAAAATCATTAAATATAAAACTACCTAAATTGTCAAGTGAAGCAAAGTAGGCTTTACCATTATTCATCTCTGTAAACTCTTCTACAAATTTTTGTAAATAAGGATCTGATGCAATCATAAAAGTAGTAATGGGGATTTTTAATTTTTTACATTGACCCGCCAAATTAATACAACGATTCACAACCTTGCGATCCAATCCAAAACTATTTTTATAATACTTTCCGCCAATTTTTAAACAGGTGGGTTTGCCGTCGGTGATCATGAATATTTGCTTGTTCGCAGTTTTACGTTTGCGTAATATATCCATGGCTAATTCAAGCCCAGCAACCGTATTGGTATGAAAAGGCCCTACTTGCAAATAAGGAAGATCCTTAATTTGAACCTGCCATGCATCATTACCAAACACCACAATGTCAATCGTATCCTTGGGATATTTTTTAGTGATAAGTTCACATAAGGCCATCGCTACTTTTTTTGCAGGTGTAATTCTATCTTCACCATATAAAATCATAGAGTGAGAAATATCAATCATTAAAACCGTAGAAGTTTGTGTTTTAAAATCCGCTTCTCTAATTACTAAATCGTCTTCGTGCATAGAGAAAGCATCCACGCCTCTATTGATTTGTGCATTCTTAATACTCTCCGTAAAATCGATCTGTTCCATTAAGTCACCAAACTGAAAGGAGCGCGTGTCCGAATTGATATCACCCGTTGGGCCTACTTTCGTAGTACTATGATTTCCTTGCTTTGTCTTTTTTAATTTTCCGAATATTTCCTCTAGACTTTTTTGTCTAATGGTTTGCTCGGTTTTTGCCGTGATGGCAAATTTCCCGTCCTGAGGATTTTCTTTTAGATATCCATTTTCCTTTAGGTCTTCTATAAAATCACCGACCCCATAATTGTCGTCCGTAAATTTATGCGTACGGTCTAGCTGATTCATCCAATCCAATGCTTCACTGGCATCCCCACTGGTATAGTTGAGCAATTGCGTGAATATATCCAGCATTTGCTCAAATTTTGATTTGGAGTTTTCTCCTGGAATAAAGTTTACAAAACGATGCCCTATCATAGTTATGCAAATTAACAAATACTAGGCAAGAAGGTTTAAAGAATCTGTTGGTCCGCTTATCTTATTCCTTAAATAATAAAAAATTAACAAAGGGTGTTTTATATTTCATAAATTGAGTATTCATCCACTAGCTTTCGATTTTGAAAAAAATACTATTATCCTTCATCATTATTTGTAGCGGCCTATTTGTTTTTGGACAAGATGAGGAATCTCTCTGGGTAATAAACCCAGTATTAGATAAATTAAACGGTGGACAACTTGATCTAGGCAAGATGCAACAGGTAGTAGTTGCTTTTAAAATAGATGAAAAAGATAAAGTGTATAGGGTGATGGCCCTGGAAAAAACCAAAGGGAAATGGAAACTAGCCATTGCACCCGTTCGGGCAAGCATTGGTCGCAATGGATTTGCGCAAGAAAATGAAAAAATAGAAGGGGATGGGAAAACACCTAATGGGTTATATGCTTTAGGGCAGTTATTTAGTTATGAAGCAACTGTAGACACTAAAATTCCTTTTCAACAAGTGGACTCCTTGGATAAATGGATAGATGATTCCACTTCAAATGATTATAATAAATATGTGCGCGGAGCAACCAACGCAAAGTCTTTTGAAAATTTAAAATTAAAAAGCATTGACTATAAATATTGTATGGTGATTGAATACAATACCCAGCCCGTTGTTAAAGGAAAGGGTAGCGCCATCTTTTTTCATGTAGCCGATGAAAAGTATTCGCCTACGGCTGGTTGTGTGGCAATTGCCGAAAGCGATATGTTAGTTTTCTTAAAATGGTTTAAACCGAGAAAGAAAAAAGCAATGTTGAGTATTGGTATTGTGGAGGTGTTTGAATAATAACTACTTAAAAATAAATCATAAAATAATTTTAACTATGAAAAAGTATATTCAAGTTTTTGCGATGATCCTGTTGATGCAAACTAGTATTGCACAAACCAGCAAACCCATTAGCAGCAGTCAAATTGATTCTTTAACCGAATTGGTTTTAAAAACATTTAATGTGCCCGGTATTGCAGTGGGGGTGGTTAAAGACGGCAAATTGATTCACGCGAAAGGATATGGAGTAGCCAATTTGAGTACCGGGAAAAAAGTAGATGAAAATACTTTGTTTGGTGTCGCATCAAACAGCAAAGCCATGACAGCAGGCGCATTGGGAATATTGGTAGATGAGGGTAAAATAAAATGGGATGATAAAGTAACAGATTATATTCCTGAATTTAAAATGTATGATCCTTATGTGACGGATGCATTTACCATTCGTGATTTGTTAACGCATCGAAGTGGATTGGGATTGGGTGCAGGAGATTTAATGATGTTTCCCGACGGAAGTGATTTTTCCAAAAAAGATATCATTCATAATTTAAGATATTTAAAACCCGTTTCTGCATTTAGAACAAAGTATGATTATGATAACAATTTATATATTGTAGCAGGAGAAGTAGTGGCGAAAGCAAGTGGCATGAGCTGGGAGGATTTTGTAGAAAAAAGAATTATGCAACCTTTGGAAATGAATGCTACGGCTGCTTCTTTGTACCGTTTAAAAGATAGATCCAATGGGATAAGACCTCATGCACCAGTAGACGGTAAATTGCAAGTATTGGATATTGACTGGAGTGAAAGCGCCAATGCAGCAGGAGGTATATGGAGCAATGTAACAGATTGGAGCAAGTGGGTGATTGCACAAATGAATCATGGTAAGTATGGTCCCGAATTAAAACAAAAAATATTTAGTGATGCTGTGCACGAAGAAACCTGGGCTGCACAAACTATTATCAACGTAAATACCATGCCTCCTTATAACACCCACTTTGCAGCATATGGATTGGGATGGTTTTTAAGTGATGTGAAAGGTTATAAACAAGTAACGCATACCGGCGGTTTAGCGGGTATCGTAACACAGGTAGT
>CAIOYQ010000008.1 GCA_903862505.1 uncultured Bacteroidota bacterium | reverse complement strand
GGTTGAATCATAAAATGATCAGGGGGTTAATTTGAGCACCAAAATTTGCACCACAAAGGTAACTAAAAGGACAATACAAAGAGTCATATGTTATCTTTGAAGATAATATACAAACATGACTTTCAATGAATTATAGCTAAAATTAGCTATATGAGGAATGGTGCAAATTTGCGACTCATAATCAGGGGGTCCCTGGATCATGCCCAGGTGGGCCCACAGCCGAAAGGCAAGATTTTCAAGGGTTTATGCTGTCAAATGCGTAGACCCTTTTTGTTTGGAGTAAGTTCTGGCCAAGTTTGGGCCAGGTTTTCAAAAAAACGGGTTATGTAGGTTAATTACGATAAATCTATTTCAATTCAAACACCGCTAATTGATAAGGGCTAAGTTCAATTTCATTTTTCTTAAAGCTAGCTTTGCCGTATAGTGAACTAGATTTACTATAATCATTTTCAAATGTTGCAGTTTGCAGATCATTGGAAAGATTAACCGCAACAAGTACTTTAGTATTTTTATGGGTTCTTAAAAAGCTATAAACCTTATTGTTATTATTTAGCATATTTGAATAACTACCTATGGCCAAAGCAGGATTGCTTTGCTTTAATTGAATCATTTTCTTATAATAATTGAACAAAAAATTCTTGTCATCTATTTGAGCTACTAGTGAAATATCGTCATTTACTTTTAAGTTGTCATTATTCCAAGCAGCAACAACATTTCTATACCAGGTTGCCATTCCTTTGCCTTCATAAGACTTATTCCATTTAAAGGCTGTCCTTCGTGGTATGTCATTGCCATCAGTTCCACCCCAATTGCCATTTTTACCAAGCATCCCTATCTCCTGTCCATAATAAATAGAAGGAATGCCGCCAATTAACAACATTAATGAGGCTGCAATTTTCTGTTTGTCCATATTTGGCTCAATAGATGCAAACCTGTCTATGTCATGATTTTCAATGAATATAAATTGACCCTTGTCTTTAGGAGGTTTTGATAAAATAGAATCGGCATTTCTAATTAAATTCTGTTTGTCAAAGGATACAATCGCTTGTTGTAAACCAAAACCAAATACTCTATCCACGCCTGCATTTGCCAAGTAACTATATCCATAATCTTTCCAATCTGCTTGTTCTGCAACTGTTTTAAGTTTTGGGTTCTGCTTTTTTAAATAGGTCATTAAAGGCGTCCAAAAATCCACAAACAAATTAGTAAGTGCGGGCTTGCCATCTAAATGATCCATTGCGTGGTCTAATCTAAATCCATCAACTCCATCATCAAATTTTCCATCCTTGTTAGGGTCGACAAAATAAGAAAATAATTTTTTATTGTAATCAAGTACTTTTTTACTTCTAAGGTTTACAGTAGTAATTTTGATAGAAGTTCCGTTATAATTATTTAATTGACGTAAATCATATATAATAGTAGCAGGTATTTTATGCGCTGAGTCATCAAATAAAATATAGTCACTATACTTGGAATTTAAATTTCCTACCGCATCTTTCCACCATAAGTGTTTTTCAGTTACATACTGGGTTTCCATGTCCATATATACTTTCATGCCACGCTTATGAATTTCTTTTACGAGCGATAAATATTCATTCATTGTGCCTAAAGAAGGATCAATTTTTTCAAAATCATTTGCAAAATAGTTGTGGTAACAGTCGGCATCATACAAAGGCAAAAGTAAAATTGAAGTAACCCCCAGGTCCTGTAAATAAGGCAACTTTTGTTTTAAACCATTCAAGTCGCCATGCGTATTGCCATCGCTGTCATAAAAACTACGTTGAAAAACATGATACATCACTTCACCCTTTGGAGAAGTCGTATTTTTTTGTGCGAAACTCATAGTACTTAAAAATAGCAAACTCGTAAAAATCGTAAATTTCATAATTATTGTTTTAAAAAGTTAAATTGATGTTTTATAAATCACAGCTGCATAGGGATCGTATATATTATTATGACTCGGTTCTGCGTAATTGCTAATTAATATATTGCCTTTGTTTATTGGGATCGTCGTTCTTAGCAAAGCAGGTGTATCAGAAAAATTTAAGACGACTAAAAATTGCTCATGATCTAATGTTCTTGTGTATGCAAATATTTGTTCATTGGATTCGTCTACTAATTCATATGCACCATAAACTAATGTTAAATTATTTTTTCTTAACTGCACCAATTCCCTAAAATAATTGAGCACAGAATCAGGATCATTTTCTTGTGCTGCTACATTTAAGGTTTTATAGTTTTTGTTCACCTCTAACCAAGGACTAGCATTCGTGAACCCAGCATTTTCTTTATCATTCCATTGCATTGGAGTCCTGCTATTATCTCTACTTATGTTTGAATGAGATTGCAAAAAACCCTCATAATCTTCCCCTTTTTGTTTCAACTGATTATAATAGTTAATGGTATACACATCCTGGTAGTTTTCTATTTTAGTATGATTCGTGTTTACCATGCCAATTTCATCTCCATTGTATATATAGGGAGTAGCCCGCATACTTAATATAAATGTTTGTAACATTTTTGCCGAAATTTCTCTAAAAGCTTCGCGATCATTTCCAAATCGACTTACCATACGGCTCATATCATGGTTACCTAAATAGATAGTGCCCCATCCCTTTGCTGCAAACACTTTATCCCAATTATTAAATATCTTTTTCCATTCTACTAAATCCCAATGCGTATCATCGGCATACATAAAATTTTCTTTACTAACACCAACACCAGTATGATCAAAGTGATAAAAAGTTTGTAATTCGTTTCGTTCTTCATCGACAAATAACAAAGCATCTTCCGTTGTTACAAAACTCATCTCCCCTACGTTCATGCAATCATACTTGGAAAACACTTCTCTATTCATTTCTTTTAAATAATCATGTAAAAAAGGGCCTTGTGTATAATAAGGGAACCATTTACTTACATGCATATTCTCGGGCATTTCAGGAAAACTAGTGTCTTTTGATATACAAGCAATCACATCCAATCTAAAACCATCAATACCCTTGTCTAACCAAAATTTCATAATACTATATATGGCATGTCTCACTTCAGGGTTTTCCCAATTTAAATCTGGCTGCTTTTCACTAAAGATGTGAAAGTAATAACTATTTGTTTTGTCATCATATTTCCATGCATTGTTTTCCTTATCAAATATGCTCCACCGATAAGGCGGTTTCCCTTTTTCTGCATCCCACCAATGATAGTAATTACGATAGAGATTATCTCTGGATTTTCTGCTTTCTTGAAACCATGGATGTTCATCGCTAGTATGATTCGCGACCAAGTCCATGATTAACTTAATGCCTCTTTCATGCAAACCTTTTAACATTAGGTCAAAATCTTCCATGGACCCAAAATCCTTCATAATGGCCTTATAGTCAGAAATGTCATAACCCACATCATCATTAGGAGATTCAAATATAGGATTCAACCATACCACATCTACTCCCAGGCTTTTAATATAATCTAGTTTTTCAATGACACCTTTTAAATCACCAATACCATCGCCATTCGTGTCCTTATAACTTCGAGGATACAATTGGTAAACAATTTTTTCTTTCCACCATTTCCTTTGTATATTTTCTTGGTTGGGCATATTTTATTTTTTTAATGTATTGTCTAACAAAAAGACAAACACTAAAGCATTTTTAAAACTTGTTTTTTAAATAATTCATCATCTTAAGATTAATTTCCAACTGATTACCCAAAGGTTGTTTTGTAAATGGCATTGAAGGCATATAAGGTGCTGGACCAAATTCAGGGGTTATAGTAAATGTTTTAGTGTTTTTATTCTTATGATACTTTATTATTGATTGCCACCATGTTTCAAATTGAGTGAAATGATCTTGCCACTCTGGTGCAAACGGATCGTTAACTTGAGCACCTTGTTCATGTCCAATTCTTGCATGGATATGACCAATATGTGGAATAATTTGTTGAATAATCTCCTCCTGATCTTGCATCATACTTTCAGATACTGCACAAAAATGAGATAAGTCGCCCACTAGTTCTATTTCTGGAAATTTATTTAAATAGGGGATTAATGACGCTGCATGAAATGAAAACCTCCCCCTGTGAGTTTCAAATAAAATACGAACCCCTGTTTTATAACTTAGGTTTAAGGCAGCATCAATAACCCTGCAATTGTCATCAAATGAAAAATAATCTTTCCCAATATGCGCATTTATAAAGCTTGGTTTAAATAAAGATAATTCGGTTAAATTTATTTTAACCTTGCTTAAGTAATTATCAACGGTAGCCTTTTCTGCAGAAACAATATGTTGTGCTATAAAAATAAAATCAGCATTACTATGCATTATACCCTTCATCTTTTCAATAAACAGTTCTGAGAATGCATCGGTTAAAGATGGTAAAAATATTTCAATGCCATCGTATCCCCAAGACAGCACTTTGTCAACAAAAACATCAGGCGAATCCATTTCTGAACCCCAATAGGTACAACAATATCTTATTTGCAAGGGAATCGTTTTATTAAATTACAGGGTTAAGTGGCGTATCAATCACTTCCCCAATTTTTGCTCCTGGACACCAAGTATTCCAATCATTAATTTGATTTTTATTCTCAGGATTTTTTAACACCATATCCTTATCCATATAAATCACTGTCATCACTTTACGCATTTGATTGGTAGTGTTAGCGCCAGCACGATGAAACACCCACCCGCTATGAAAACTTACTTCCCCTAAATCGAATGCTTCAATGACATGATTAAAATTAGTAACCTTTAATTTTTGTTGGATTAATCTTTCACTTTCATCTCCAATTTCTAAATCACGTCCTTCCACAATTTGGTGACTACCTGCACTAAATTCTAATGGACCTAATTCCAATGGCGTTGCTTGTAATGGAATCCATGCAGTTACTGTTTTATCAGTCTCAAGTGGCCAATAGTATTGGTCAGCATGCCATGGTGTAATGCCTCCACCACCTTCTTTAAATAGAGCCTGGTCATGATAAATTCGAACACCACTAGTGTTCATTAAATCTGATGCAATTTGTGCAAGTCTTTTACTAAAAACAAATTCTTTGACAAGTTCATCTTCTTTCCAGAGATTAAATAATTGAAGAAAAGCTTTACCATATGTAGTTCTTTGTTCTATTGGTGTATTTTCTTTATTCATTAAGGATACCCTTTGACTTATTGCATCATTAAAAAAAGTTATTGTTGGTTCATCAAAAACTTGTTTGAGTTTGATAAACCTGTTTTGTTGATAGAACTGAATTTGTTCCTTTGTCAGTAAATAAGGCTTGGATAAGGTCTCCTTAACGGATGAAGGTATTTTGATCATAAATGTGATTTTGTAAGTAAAATTATCGAGTTGGTTTTATATAATATGACATGGTATTTGCCAATAATGACACTATATTGTCTAAATTTTATAAATTTGACGTATAAATTGATTAAATAGTGTTATGAAGCCATTATTTGAGGATATCGTAAAAAAAAGAGGGCAACATTCCTTTGTCGCATTTGAAATACAACAAGATAAACTTGAATTTTTCTGGCACTATCATCCAGAATATGAGCTTACACTAATTGTAAACGGGAAGGGCAGCAGATTAATTGGTGACAGTCATGCATATTTTGAAAGTGGCGACCTGGTACTTATTGGACCAAGTTTACCTCACACTTGGGTAAGCAATGGTGCAATTAAAGGAAAATGTGAAGCTATTGTCATACAGTTTTCGGTAGAATTTATTGAACGATTTACAAGACTTGGTGAATTAAGTTCTATTAATAAATTACTACTGTGTTCTAAGCAAGGAATATCAATTAATGAAAATAAATCTAAGGCATTAAAAGAATTAATCAAAAAGCTGCCAGCAAAAGAAGGTATTGAAAAGATTACTGACTTGATTCATATTCTTGATGAACTTTCTAAATCAAAAATAACACCACTTGCATCTTCACTATATCAACCGCTTAAAGGAAGTGAAAATGAAAAACGAATTAATTTAGTTTGTACCTATATCCAACAACATGCCACAGAAGTATTAACGATACATAAGGCGGCCGCGCTCCTTCATCTTTCTCCAAGTGCTTTTTGTAAATTCTTTAAAAGAATTACAGGAAAAACATTTTCTGACTATGTTAATGAAATAAGAATCGCAAATGTGTGCAATGATTTATTAGCAACAGACAAGCAAGTGGCAGAAATTGCGTATGAAAATGGATTTGAAACACTCACTTATTTTAATCGCATTTTTTTAAAGAAGAAAAATATGCGACCTAGTAATTATAGAAAACTGTATTAAAAATAGGTGACATTACCGCCAGAAACCATCATAACAAGGTGGTATATGAATGGGGATGCGTAGCCCATTATTGATTGGGGTAAGTTTTGGCCAGGTTCCTGGTCAGGTTCTGTATTTTTAAAGGAAAGACAGGGGTGAATTTTTTACCATTTACACTCCGCTTCTGTCTCCACATTCCAAAAGGTTCCCGTTTTGAAATCACTTGTGATAAATTGAAATATTTTTTGAGCAGATTCTTCAGGTGATAATCGTCCAT
>CAIOYQ010000007.1 GCA_903862505.1 uncultured Bacteroidota bacterium | reverse complement strand
TGTGCGATATTGGAACTATTTATACAAAAAAGTACAAATAGCAAAAGAGATATATGTTTGAACATAAATTATATATTGAAAATGAAAAAATACAAACATGTGCACGAGGCACATTTCAAAATTCAATTATATAATTGGCGGGCCGCGAGAATCAAATTGAGAGATCGTACTACTAGCAAAAAATGAAACAATGGCTTCGTTTTTTACACTTTGCGTAGTTGGCGTAATTAAGTATAATTCAAAACAATATTGAATAAACGGAGAAGTAGCAACTAATTGATCATAAGAACAATGTACTGTCGCATGCTCTACCTGTTCAATTGGCAAATTCACATGTACACTACAAGCAGTAGGATCAACGTGCTTCGCAACAAAATCATGTATATTTTTCTGAGGCGTAATACTAAAAGCAAAAACCACTAGCATGGCTAGCGCAATAACTTGTCTTATGGTTTTTTTAAATAACATGCTCTCTTCTTAGTATCCTACAAAGTTAATGTAAAATTTTAATCAATTAATAGATAGCACTGCCAATAGGATGGCTAGCCACAAAGGGCTTACCCATGAGTTTAGTCATAGTAGCGGCTAATTGCTTTTGATAAAATTGCCCTTTTTGCGTTTGTTCTCCCAGTGGGCCAATTTTTTGTAATCCAGGCCCCATTAAAGCAAACCAAATACTGGAAGCGCCGTTTACATCAGCGCCATGATCGGTCCAGGCTTCGTTAAACCCTCGGCCATGATCCGTAGTTACTAATATATAAGTATTGTCTTTGTATCCTGGTGTTGCTTGTACCCATTTCCAAATTTGTGCAATCCATGCATCCACCTGATGTGCTGCATCCAAATAATCTCTGTACTGTGCATGATGTGCCCACTCGTCGGTCTCACCATAACTAATATACAATGCCTTTGGTTTTTTTGTTTGTAAATAATGCATTGCTTGTTGATGCGTATACACATCCAAGCATTCCACTTCTTTAAATGGTTTATAAGAATCCTTTAATCCTTGACCAATACTTACTGCAACAGGATCTTGTAGTAATTGAGTAATAGATTCAAAGCCATTGATCACTGGGAACCCTGAAACTTTTTCATTTAAGATTCTATCAAATGCATCCCATGCACCAAAAGCGGCCACTTTATTTTTATACGCAGGTTGCGCATTTAAAAAAGCGAAAACATTGGGATGCGGGTTAGGCATATAATCATTTGAATTAATTGCTGTATCCGGATACCCTGTAAATATTTCATTGTAGCCCGGATAAGAAAACCAATGCGGATTGGCTACATCTACATTATTGTTTACATCTCTATTGCCAAACAACATGCCTTCTTTGGCTACTTGACTCCAGAAAAATGGCATTAATTTTTTTTGACGCGTTGCCAAATCATTTGCCCCATACTTATTATATATATAAGTGCTATCTCCTTGGTTGAATTTGGATTGATTTGCAATGGCGGTATCCATACCTCCAAAAACCTCCTGCCACCTAAACCCGTCGGTGGTAATGATAATAAGGTTGGGCGTTACATTATTTGCTGGTTTATTTGCTGCTTTGTTTGCTTGCGAAATAGCTGTATGTGCCGTGGTTACAGCCAATAGAAGCGCTAAATATGTGATTTTCAATAGCTTATTTTTAATCAGTCTCATGTAATGAACATTTAAGCTTAAAAATAATAAACATTATGTAGCTGAAAGTAAAAATGTCAAATTACTTTATACTCTTTTTTGCATTTTGTTTGTACAGTAAGAAAAGCAAAATCATACTAACAATAAAATAGCTAATTAAACCGAGATCGGTTTGTATGATTTTTTTAAAAAAGATGAACGAAATCATAACGTGTATGAAAAGGACTAGGTTAAATATTTTTTTCACTTTAGAGATTTAAGGTAATATACTTGAAATATAATGTATTGTAATACCAGTTTACTTTTTAATGCCTAGGCCTCATTTTTTAGGAATATTCTATTGAGGGAAAAAGAATTTGTATATAGAAATTATAAAGTAGTATAAACCGAAATTTATGGTTTCATAATTGAACTTAGATTGACCATCTAAATATATAATTATGAAAAACAAATTTCTTACCGCATTTATTGTAATTGTCTTAATGGCGTGCATTTCAACTGGATTTTTGGCTTGTAGAAAAAGCTCTTCTGTATCTAACCAACCACAAGCTATTGGAACTGTTCAGCAAGCAGCGGAATCTATTTTAGAAGACAGTTTATTTACCAATCTCATTCTGGATTTTATGAATGAGTCCATCATATTAAATGAAAATAAAAATGATACTAGCTTAATTCGAATCTCCAATGAACGCATTGCTGCTAGTTTAATAAACTTTGTGATCAATCAAAAAGATTATAGTAAACTGAATCAATTAGAAAGAAATAAAGTTTTGAAATTTATCATTGACTCTACTAAATCAAAAACTTATTTATTAAACAATCCAGCCATCCAGACCAATATCAATAATATCATTATAATTAGCAACCGAAGTCTTATTCAATCAAATAACTTAAATGGAAGCCCGGTAAGTTTAAAATTAACTAACGATGAAATAATAAATTGTTTTTTAGATACTGCCATTAATGCGCTTGGTTTTTATGGGGAAGCCTTAGCAGAAATAACCGGAATGGTTAAAGGTGGGGCAAGTAATAGCGCCATTATCAGATTAGGATTGGATATATTAAAAAATGCTTCTCCTTGGTGGAAAGTGGGCGCCATCGTATTTCAGTTTTCAAATTGTATTTATCAAGGAATATAATGGTATGATTTTGAACCTTTTATGACTTATTGGGTTATTGTCTAGAGCAAGGGATACAATATGATTTGGCCATTCAGCCTTAAGATTGTATTTTTGATGTTCAAACATTAATTAATAAAACAAACAATAAACATGAAATTATTAGATGCTTTAAAATGGCGTTATGCTGTTAAAAAGATGAACGGAACTAAAATTCCAGCAGAAAAATTAGACAACATTTTGGAAGCAACGCGTTTGGCGCCAAGTGCTTTTGGTTTAACTCCCTACTCTATCATTGTAGTAGAAGACGAAGAAACAAGAAAAAAATTACAACCTGCTTTCTATAATCAATCACAGGTGGTGGATGGTAGTGCAGTAATTGTTTTTGCTACATGGACAAGTGTTACTGAAAAAGAAGTTGGCGAATACATGGCAGACATCGCAGAACAAAGAGGTGTTGCAGTTGAAACTTTAAATGATTTTGCTGGTTATATAAATGGATCACTTAAAAATTTAACACCAGAACAAGCATCAATATGGGCTGCTAAACAAGCATACCTTGCTTTAGGTTTTGGTTTAGTAGCTGCTGCTGCCGAAGAAGTGGATGCTACACCAATGGAAGGTTTTATGCCAGATGCAGTAGATGAAGTTTTAGGATTAAAAGCATTAGGCTTGCACGCTGCAGTTGCGATGACATTGGGTTACAGAGACGCAGCGAATGATTATTTAGTGAATGCTAAAAAAGTAAGACGTGTTAATGAGAAATTAATTATCAAAAAATAATTATAAACAATAAGGGCGACTCAATTGAGTCGCCCTTATTGTTTTGTATAACTTATTCCTAGCTACTAATCCGCCTTTCGAATCTCTGTTCTCGGTCCTCTCCCGTTTTCGTTAAAGGCTTCTATCTGAAAATAATAAGGTTGGTCTTTTTCTAAAGCGGTTACATAATATTCACTTACACCATATACCAATACACTATTATATAATTTATTAGGATCACTTCCAAAGTATATATGATAGCCCGTTGCATTGGGATTTACTGCCCACTTTAACCAAGCATTTCTTCTTTCACTGTCTCCTCTTAGTGGCACAAAGTTTTGTACCGCACCAGGCTGCTCTCCTTTTCCTTTTCCAAAAACACGTATCCCGCTAATGGCAAATTTTGCGCTAGGCATGTGTATGTTAACCATTTTAATATAGCGTGCTTCAATTGCTTTAGGCAAGACCACATAATCATGCGGTACATCCGTTTTGTTTTTTGATTTATCTATAATTAAGGTCCATGTTTTTGCATCATTAGAAGCATACACTTCATATTGATGGTAAATATCCGTGTACTTTCCCATTAAGTCCGAACCCTCGTCTGCATAATTTATTTGTACCGCTTCTATGGTACTTATATTTCCTAAATCTGATTGTATCCACTCTCCTTTATTACCGGAGGTTGCTGACCAATAGGTTTTTAAATTTTCATCTACTGCATTGTTGGCAGTAAATGCACTTAAGGTACTAGAAACTTGTACTGGCTTGTTGTAATTTAATAACATCCATCCAGTAAATTGCGATTGATCGTGATTTGCATTTTGTGTTGGCAAATAATGCGGATAATCTCCATAAGAAGTATTGGTATACATCACACCTTCTTGATCAATTTGTGCTGGCCAAATACCCAGGCGTCTTTCAAAATTATTTTTTACACTAATCGCAATCGTTGAAATATGCCACCAGTTTTTGAATACATCCTGATAGGTTGCGCCATGTCCTGCTCCGCGCGCAAAGCCGCCTGGCTTATACGAAAACGGATTGTGCTTTTGATATGTGAAAGGCCCCAAAGGTTTATCACTGGTATACACGCCGTCCCCATAGCCACTAAACTCGGTACCTGGCGCGCCATATTGTAAATAATATTTGCCATTGTGCTTATTCATCCAAGCACCTTCCATAAATGGTTTTAAAAAAGTATTGTCCTGATGTTCACCAAAACGCTCCCATCCATGAATGCTATCCACCAAATGGATCATTGGTTTTTTCTCGGTAAGAGGTTCAAATGTTTTACGATTTAACTCTTGTCCATAAATAGGATAAAAATTACTAGACCCATGATAAATATATAAGCGG
>CAIOYQ010000006.1 GCA_903862505.1 uncultured Bacteroidota bacterium | reverse complement strand
TTAAAAGATAAATTAACCAGCGAAGGTTTTCAATTTGAAATTTATGGCCGACCTAAAAGTATTCACTCCATTTGGAATAAAATAAAAAAGAAGGGCGTAAGTTTTGAAGAGGTGTATGATTTATTTGCCATTAGAATATTACTAGACTCTCCAGTGGAAAAAGAAAAAGAAGAGTGCTGGAAGGTTTATTCTTTAATCACGGATGAATACCTTCCCTCTCCGGAAAGATTAAGAGATTGGTTGAGTAATCCAAAGAGTAATGGATATGAAGCATTGCATACCACCGTGATGGGTCCTCAGGGAAAATGGGTAGAAGTGCAAATTCGCACCAAGCGGATGAATGAAATTGCAGAAAAGGGATTGGCCGCGCATTTCAAATACAAGGAAGGTTCTCAAAATGAAGACCGTTTTGATAAATGGTTTATGCAAATTAGGGAAGCCCTAGGTAGTCAGGACGAAGCGGGTATTGATTTTTTACAAGATTTTAAAACCTCTTTTTTAGCGGAAGAAATTTATGTGTACACGCCAAAAGGGGAAGTAAAAATGTTGCCCACCAATAGTTCGGCATTGGACTTTGCTTTTTATATACATACTGCCATAGGATCCAAATGTATTGGCGCCAAAGTGAATCATAAATTGGTACCCATCAGCCACAAATTAAGAAGTGGGGACCAAATTGAAATTATTACAAGTAACAAACAAAAACCTTCTGAGGATTGGTTAAATAGTGTGGTTACCGCCAAGGCAAAAAATAGTATTAAGGACGCATTAAGGGAAGAAAAGAAAACTATTGCCGAGGAAGGGAAGTATACCCTACAAAGAAAATTAGAAGGCATTGGAGCCGTTTATAATACCTATAATATTGACCAGGTGATGAACTATTACAAGTTACATAGTCATCTAGATTTATTGTATCGTATTGCTACCAAGAATATTGATTTAAAAGAATTGAAACTATTCCAAGTATTAGGTGATAAAATAGAAGCGCCAAAACCATTGGTCCTTCCTGTTGAGCACCTTCAGGATCCTACCCTTCAAAAGCAAATTCCAAAAAAGGATTCCGAACTCATTATTTTTGGCGAATCCAGTGACCAGATTAAATATACATTGGCAAAATGCTGTAATCCCATTCCAGGCGATGATGTATTTGGATTTGTGAGTACAGGTAAGGGTTTAATCATTCATAGAACCACCTGCCCTAATGCAACTCAATTATTAGCCAACTATGGCCATAGAGTAGTCAAAACCAAATGGGCAAAAAATAAGGAAATTTCATTCCTAACAGGTCTTAGTATTATAGGTATGGACGATGTTGGCGTGGTGAATAAAATTACCAATATCATTAGCGGAGAGTTAAAAATTAATATTGCCGCACTAACCATTGAATCTCAGGAAGGCCTATTTAAAGGCACTATTAAAGTATTTGTGCACGATAAGGACGAATTAGAGGAATTGGTGGATAGAATTAAATCCTTAAACGGAATTCAACAAGTTAACAGGTTTGATACAGCAACTGTGTAAAAGTTCCCCACAGGTATAGGGGTAATTTATATTAGGATAAATAGGTAATACAATTTACAGGACTTATTTTTGTGTCCTCAAACAACTAATCATGGTAGACGTAATTTTAGGACTTCAATGGGGTGATGAAGGAAAGGGTAAAATTGTTGATTATTTTGCTCCAAAGTATGACATCATCGCAAGGTTTCAGGGAGGCCCTAACGCTGGACACACTTTGTATGTAAATGGTACCAAAATGGTATTGCATCAAATACCTTCTGGTATTTTTCATCAGGACAAAATTAATATTATTGGAAATGGAGTGGTGTTGGATCCTGTTACGTTGAAAAAAGAATGTGATGCAGTGGCGAGCATGGGCGTAGATGTAAAAAAGAATTTATTTATTTCGGAGCGTACTAATATTATCATCCCAAGCCACCGTGCATTAGACAAGGCTTCCGAGCTTTCTAAAGGGGAAGGAAAGATTGGTTCTACACTTAAAGGAATTGGACCCGCTTATATGGATAAAACCGGGCGCAATGCTTTAAGAGTGGGCGACTTACTGGATAAGAAGTTCATTAGCAAATACATTGCTTTAAGAATGAAACATCAGAAAATTTTAGATAGCTATAATTTCAATGAAGATATTAGCGAAATGGAATCTGAATTTTTTGAGTGCATTGAATTCTTAAAGACTTTAAATATTATCAACTGCGAATACTTTCTTAACGATCAAATTGCAAAAGGCAAAAAGGTATTGGCTGAAGGCGCACAGGGTTCTATGTTAGACATTGACTTTGGAACTTTCCCGTTTGTAACTTCCAGTAATACGATTTCAGCGGGGGTATGTACCGGCTTAGGTATTTCTCCTAAACAAATTGGCGAGGTATTTGGTATTTCAAAAGCCTACTGTACCAGAGTTGGAAGCGGCCCTTTCCCAACCGAATTGCATGATGCAAAAGGCGAAGAACTAAGAAAAATAGGTAGTGAATTTGGCGCCACCACGGGACGACCTCGTCGTTGCGGTTGGATAGACTTAGTGGCTTTAAAATACGCTTGCATGATTAATGGTGTAACACAAATTATTATGACCAAGGCGGATATATTGGATAGTTTTGAAACCTTGGACTTAGGAATAGCCTATGAAATGGAAGGCAAGCAAATAGACTATGTTCCTTTCCAATTAGTAGGTACCCCAGTAACTCCCGTATGGAAAACCATGCAAGGTTGGAATACAGACTCCACTAAAATGAAATCCGCATCCGAACTACCTGCTACCATGAACTCATATATCGAATTTATAAATACTTACTTGGGCGTTCCTGTGAAATTTGTTTCTAACGGCCCGGGTAGAGATCAGATTGTTCATTTATAATTTTAAAACATAGGTATTTTTACGCTTTATAAAAGTCAAAAAAAACTTGTTATTTTTTTGGTAATTAAAAAAAACGGGTGAAATTTTACAGTGTAATTTTAAATCTACTATGGCAGTTAAATCAGTGATAACAAAAAAGTCCGTTTCAGCAAAATCGAATGCAATGGCTTCGGAAAAAGTGAGTAAACCAACTACTAAGAAAAAAGCAGCGGAGGACGAAGAACTGAATGCATCCGATAAAGCAGAAGACGTAGACGATGACTTAGAAGAAGTAGACGACGATTGGGGTAAGACAGAAGAAGATGATAACTGGGACCCTGATTTCGAAGAATTTGATATGCCAAAAAAATCAGCTAAGAAACCAGGCAGGGGGAAAAAAGGCGACGAGGACGATGACCTTGGATTGGAAGATGATCTAAATCTAGATGACGACGACTTGTTTGATGAGAAAGACGAGTTTGAAGAAGATTATTAATACCTAATTATTCTTTGATAGAATATAAAGCTTGTAAAGAGGCCTGTAAAATTTCATTTTTGCGGGCCTCAAATATTTCTAGCCGATCCTTAGGTAGCTTTAGCGAATATAGTTTACCAGCTGCAACGGTTTGATCAAACTTTGGATTTAATTGCTCCAATTCTTTCACAGCAATGGATAAGTATTTGGCAATTATTGAAATTTGAAAGCGACCACTTACCTCGGTAGTGCCCATTTCTTGATTACCTATTTGGGAAGTCCCTTTTTTGTCTTTGGTTTCATTCGCTGTAAGCGTAGTCCAACCGCCGTCTTCTTCAAACACATAATGCGTGGCAATAAATTTTTTAACATGATTCCTGGTCTCTAATGGAAGGTCATATTCAATTTGCCAAAAATCATTGGTTCCTTTTTTCTTCAACGCCCTACTCACCCTACCGGCTCCTCCATTATAAGCAGCCACCACCAATAACCAATCTCCAAATTGAGCATATAGTTCTTTAAGAATCGTAGCTGCTGCCTGTGTACTTTTTTTGAAATCAGTTCTTTCGTCTACCGGTGTCGTTTTTAGTCCCAATCTACCCGCTTCGTCCGGCATTAATTGCCAAGGCCCTACTGCACCTGCAGAAGAAGTTAAGTTTGGTGTCAAATGACTCTCAATGACACTTAAATATTTTAACTCTATTGGGATCCCATTGGCTATTAAAATTTCGTCATATAAACTAAAATAGGGTTTGGCCCATGTTTTCATTTTAATTAATTCAGGGCCTTGCTTTTCC
>CAIOYQ010000005.1 GCA_903862505.1 uncultured Bacteroidota bacterium | reverse complement strand
TAATGTTCCAAAAGGATTACTTACAAAGCTGCCACCCCAAAATTTCATTAATCCATCCTGCTCTAATCCTACTCGGTTAACACTAATCACAGGAACACCATTTGCAATGGCATGACTACGTTGGATTGTTTGCCATGCATTATATTGTTCAGTATTGGTTGCTTCATCCTGCGAAGTAGCCCAACCAATAGCAGTTGGATAAAATAACATTTCAGCGCCCATTAAAGAAGTTATTCTTGCAGCTTCGGGATACCATTGATCCCAACAAATTAAAACACCAATAGTAGCAAATTTTGTTTTAAAAACTTTATAACCTAAATCACCTGGTGTAAAATAAAACTTTTCATAAAAAGCAGGGTCATCAGGAATATGCATTTTACGATACTTTCCTAAATAGGTTCCATCCGCATCCAATACGGCTGTCGTATTGTGGTATAAACCTTCGGCTCTTTTTTCAAAAAGCGAAGCGATAATGACCACCCCTAAATCCTTAGCTAATAAAGAAAGCGCATCGGTTGTTTTTCCAGGAATAGGTTCAGCTAATTTAAAATTTTCATACGCTTCAACATCGCAAAAATATAGGGAGGTGAACAATTCTTGCAAGCATATAACATTTGCACCCTGCTTAGCTACTTCTTTAATTTTTTCAATGGCTTTTTGTTTGTTGGCATTCACGTCTGCGCTACAAGTCATTTGAACTAAGCCTACTTTAACTATGGACATAATTGTAAATTATAAAGTAATGAGTAATATTTAAATTAGTATGATTAAGTTTTGTTTTGAATAATTGCATCCAAGCTATTTATTCCCAATATTTTTTGGGTAATGAACCCCTCTGCATATTGCACTCCAATTTGCTGTCCTAATTCTTTAGCTCTTCCCTTCACAAATTCTAAAAATGCTGCACTTGAAATAAAGGTATCCGGTTCATTGGATTTGGGATCATAAAATTGAGAACTATGCGCCAAAATAGCCTCCATCTTCTTTTCAATATGTTTACTAATGTCTACCACAAAATTGGGCGTTAAATTTCGCGATTGGATATAATGAAAAACCTGTGTGGGTCTCCAAGCTTCTTGTGCAACACCATTGTGTATAGTTTGTATTTTTTTAAGTCCAGATAAAAAAGCAGCTTCGGCAACCAAACTTGCTGCACGACCATGATCGGGATGACGATCCTCGGGTGCATTACAAAATATAATAGAAGGTTGAAATCTTCTGATGGTTTCAATAATAATCAATTGATGTTCTTTATTGTTTATAAAAAACCCATCTGCCATCTCTAAATTTTCACGAATCGTTAAACCCATTACTTCACTTGCCAATTGCGCTTCCGAAAGTCTTTGTGAAATAGATCCACGCGTACCTAATTCACCTTTTGTCAAATCTATCACCCCTACTTTTTTACCTTCGGCGATAGCGCCTAATAAAGTACCGGCACACCCTAATTCGACATCGTCGGGATGTGCTCCAAAAGCAAGAATATCTAATTTAAGCATGGTGTTTAGTTATGGTAAACAAAGGTAAGTATAAATGGCGCTGTTCAAGTTCCCTTTTCACAAAAAACCCTCTCTTACCAAAGCAAGAAAGGGTTCAATATTGTATAAAATGTGACTTCGATGAAGTCGGCTTTTATTTTTTCTTAGCGTAACGCTTGTTGAATTTGTCGATACGACCAGCAGTGTCCACTAACATATTTTTACCTGTGTAAAAAGGATGTGATGTGTTAGAAATCTCCAATTTGATAACTGGATATTCTTTACCGTCTTCAAACAAAATGGTTTCTTTAGTTTGAGCAGCCGATTTACTTAAAAAAGTAGTACCGTTACTCATGTCTTTAAAAACTACAAAGCGATAAGCTTCTGGGTGGATACCTTGTTTCATTATAATGATTTTTAAGGAAGCACGGTTTTTGCCGTACAATTATTGAATAGGTCGCAAATTTAGGCTAAATAGCCCTTTTTGCCAAATTATTGCTACTTCATGTTTATATACTGTAAAGGAACTCCAAAATTTTCGGCCCTACAAGCTGTGATAACTTCTTGTAAATCATCAATTTTCTTTCCAGTTACACGAATAATATCGTCCATGATGGCGGTTTGTACTTTCAAACCCTTGTCTTTAATAAACTTCACTAATTTCTTAGCATCTTCTTGTTTTAAGCCATTTCTAACCGGGACGTCTTTTTTAAAGATTTTACCACTTGGTTGAGGAACTTTAGATAGGTCAAATGCATTGGCATCAATACCCTGTTTAATGGATCTGCTTAAAAGTACGTCCACTATTTGCTGTACTTTCATATCTGAATCGGATTCCAATTTTACTAAATATTCCTTCTTATTTAATTCAATTACAACGTGTATTCCCTTGAAATCGAATCGATTAGTGATTTCTTTTTTTACAATATTAACTGCGTTGTCGAGGATTTGAACGTCTACGCTACTGGCAATGTCAAATGATGGCATAATGTATTAATTTATTTGAGCGATTGTTTTAGGGAACCATTTTTTGGATCTTACCAAAAATACAATTCCAATCAAAATTAAGAAACTTGAGATTAATTCAGCCTGTGTCGGTTCAAAAGGTAAGGAATGTATTCTGTTATTCACTCTAATCTTTTCAATTAAAATCCTTTCAAAACCGGCAAAAACAAGATACATGCCAGTTAAAATACCCGGTTGGGTAATTTTTTTACGGAACATCCACATAATACCAAATAATATGAAAGTACCTATTACCTCGTATAAAGTGGTTGGATAAACGGGTACCGGCAATTGATTACAATAGTTACCAATGCAGTTGGGTATGGCGATCCCTTCATTTACCACATTGTGCGGATAGGTATATGCCCACATCCAATCCGGCAACCAGGTAAAAGGCTTGGGATTTAAATTAGGAATTCCCCAGTCGCCATCACCACTCATGTGACATCCAATTCTTCCTGCTGCATAAGCAAATAACATGGTGGGTGCCATTGCATCTGCAAAATGAATTACCCTAATTTTTAACTTTCGAATGTAAATAATAATAGCAATCGTTGCTAAAATAAGACCACCATAAAATGTAAGTCCACTAAAAGAAATTAATGCACCAATAGGATCTTTTGCAAAGTCATCTAAGTTCTCTAGGTTATGGAATATCTTGGCACCTAAAAATCCCCATAACGCAGCTTGCAATACAATATCACCTACTCTGTCATGAGGCCAAACCATATATTTTTTGGTTTCAGGAGTAGCCAACTTTAGTTTGTCTTTCTCTCTCCATTTTAAATAAAGCATCACCCCTCCTACTGCTATTCCTGCCGGCCAACTACCTTGTAATGATAAGATAAAGGCTTGCGTATTATTCAAAGCATTTTCGATAATAAAGGCCCCTATAATTTTGTATCCAAATAAAAAGCCAAAACCAAAACCTGATATTAATTCAGAGATGGTAGCTGGCGCGCCAACTACGTAAGTTTCTTCCAAGGCAATAAATTCTCCAAGTTGCTCTTTTCTTTTCAATTCCTTGTAAAGCACGTACCCAGATGCTATGAAAGCCAATGCCACAAAGAATCCAAAGGAATTAATTAATTTAAGTGCATTGAGCTTAATGCCAAATAAATCTTCTATTAAATAATATAAATTAGGGTACATATCTTAACTGAATAATGTAATGCAATGTTACTTAGAATTATTCACTTTACTTGAATTCAGGTAAAAAAAAGGGCCACACTAGAAAGTGCGGCCGTATTTTACTAACCCATCTAAAAACAAAAACCATTTAATATTTTTATTAATTACAATGTTCCTTGAACACTGAAATTAAATGCTGTGCAATCACTTGAGCTGGACTACCTTCAATATGATGTCTCTCCACCATACTTACTAGTTCTCCATTTTTAAATAGTGCGATGGCAGGTGAAGAAGGAGGATAAGGTAAATGATACTCCCTTACTTTATTTACCGCTTCTACATCAAATCCTGCAAAAGTAGTAGTGATTCTATCTGGTTTAACTGTTGCATTTGCTACCGCCATCAAAACACCCGGACGACAAGCACCAGCTGAACAACCACAAACTGAATTAATCACTACCAAAGTTGTACCATCATTTTTTATTGCACTTTCTACTTCAGAAGCTGTTTTTAAATCTTCAAAACCATTATCTACTAATTCAGCCTTCATTGGTAAAACAAACTCTGCAGGGTACATATCTTCTACTATTTGTATCAAAATTAGGGATTTTCAAAATGCCCTACAAATTTGTTTTCAAGTCATCTTGGCACTTAACTAAGAATTAACATAGTAAAAACGAGACTAATTGACACAAAAAAGGCCATAAAACAGTATTATGGCCTTAATCAGTTCATTATCAGTGGTTAACGAAGGTAACCTAATATTTTTAACATACTTTGAGCGGTTTGCTCCTTAGCGTAGACCCAATCCACCATTTTACCTGTTTTAGGATCCTTTTCTACAATCACATGTTTAGGAGATGGGATCAAGCAGTGTTTAATGCCTCCATATCCACTAATTTGATCCTGATAGGCTCCTGTATGGAAAAAACCAACATATAAGGGTTCGCTATTTTCTTCGGTTTTATCTTCTTTCTCCGCATCTTTTAATTTTGGAAGGAAAACTTCATTAATATGTTCTTCAGAGTCATAATAGTCATGACTATCGCAGGTAATACCCCCTAAAACCACACGTTGATAATCATTCTCCCATTTATTCACTGGGAGCATTAAAAACTTTTCACCAATTCCCCAGGTATCTGGAAGCGTGGTAATAAAAGATGAATCAATCATATACCAACACTCTCTATCGTTTTGTTTTTTCTCAGCCAACACTTTATAAATATGCGCCATGCTCTCTCCCACTGTATAAGAACCAAATTCGGTATAGATATTTGGCATGGGTACTTTTGCTTTATTACATGCCTTCTTAATATTGGATACAATCTCATTGATGATGAATTGATAATCATATTCAAAACCAAGAGAATGCTTGATAGGGAAACCACCACCTATATTGATTGAATCTAATTCAGGACAGATTTTTTTTAATTGACAATACAGATTAATGATCTTATTTAACTCTGACCAATAATAAATATCATCCTTAATTCCTTTGTTTAAAAAAATATGTAACATTTTTAATTGGAACTTATCTTCATAACCTTCTATCTCGTCCACATAAAATTCTAAAATGTCTTTTGCACGTATGCCTAAACGAGATGTATAGAAAGGAAAACTAGGCTCTTCCTCTGCAGCAACACGGATACCTAATCTGAATGGCACTTTCGCATTTCGCTTGTAAAACTGTAATTCTTCTACATTGTCTAAGATAGGAATCACATTTTTAAACCCATTATTAATTAACTTGGTAATTCTGCTAGTATAGGTCTTTTGCTTAAAGCCATTACAAATGATAAAAATATCTTTGTTTATTTTTCGACGCTTATAGAGCTGATTGATAATTTCAATATCATACGCAAAAGAAGTCTCTAAATGTACTCCATGTGACAAAGCCTCTTCCACTATAAAAGAAAAGTGTGAACTTTTGGTACAGTAGCAATAAAAGTATTCCCCTTCATACTTGTGTTTCTTAAAAGCAACATCAAACATTTTTTTAGCTTTGTTAATTTGCATACCAATTTTTGGCAAGTACGTTAACTTTAAAGGGGTGCCATGTTTTTCGATAATTGCCTTTAAATCCAAACCATTAAACTCTAGGTAGCCATTTTCATTTTTATCAAAACCTTCTTGAGGAAAATGGAATGTTTGTTTTACCAGGGAGGTGTAGGTATTGTTCATTGCTTAAGCTGGGGTTGTTAGCTGTTATTTTTAGAGCACAAAAATAGTTCTTTGAACGGATAAATGGCATAAAAAAGCCCCGAGAAATGCTCGAGGCTTTAAAATATATTTTGCGAAGCAATTAAGCCTTCACAGATTGAACTAAAGCTTTGAAAGTAGCTGGCTCGTTCATTGCTAAATCGGCCAATACTTTACGGTTCAAATCTGAACCTTTTTTAGCCATTAAATTAATGAATTGGCTATACGTTAAACCTTCTTCTCTTACTGCTGCGTTAATACGTGCAATCCACAAAGTGCGGTATTCACGCTTCTTTAATTTACGGCCAACATATGAGTAAGTTAAACCTTTCTCTAATACGTTTTTGGCAACGGTATATACGTTTTTACGTTTACCATAGAAGCCTTTTGCTTGGTCTAAAATCTTTTTTCTTCTTGCTCTAGATGCAACGGCATTTTTTGAACGTGGCATAATTAATATTTTTTT
>CAIOYQ010000004.1 GCA_903862505.1 uncultured Bacteroidota bacterium | reverse complement strand
GAATGATTTTAATAAAATTGTTACGAGTGCACATCAACTTGGCATGAAAGTATTAATTGACTGGGTACCTAATCACAGTGGAGCGGATCATTATTGGTTAAAAACACATCCCGATTTTTATGAAAGAGATAGTACGGGAAAGGCCATTTTTACCGCGGACTGGTCAGATACCAGGGAACTAAATTTTGATAATTTAGTAATGCAAGACAGTATGATTAACGCCATGAAATATTGGGTTAAAAATACTGCGATCGATGGTTTTAGAGTGGACGTTGCTTGGGGGGTTCCCTATAGCTTTTGGAATAAATGTATTCCCGCTTTAAATAAAGAAAGACCATTATTTTTCTTGGCAGAAGCCGATGATGCCAAGTTGCATGAAACAGGTTTTGATGCAACCTACACTTGGAACGAGTTTCATGTGATGAATGATATTGCAGCAGGCAAAAAGAATGTATTATCCTTAGACACGGTGTTGAATAAAATTGACAATGATTTTATGAAAGGGGCGTTGAGATTGTATTTCACCAGCAATCACGATGAAAATTCTTGGAACAAAGCGGACTATGCCACCATGCCAGGAACAAAGCATGCGCCTTTTGCCGTTTTTACCCAAACCTATAATAGAACCTTACCCCTTATTTATAGTGGGCAAGAGGAGCCTGTTTTAAGACCGATTGCTTTCTTTGAAAAAGATTCAATGGGATTTAATAAATATGAGCGTGCTCCTTTTTATAAAACCTTATTAAATTTAAGAACTGCAAATGCAGCTTTTAAAGACAATGCAGTATTTGAAAGAATAAAAGTAAACCTCCCTAATCAAATAATGGCGTATTCCAGAAAAAATGGAGATGCATTGGTAGTGGTGGTGTTGAATTTATCGGAAAATGCAAATGAGGTAAAATTGGATGCAACGCTTCCTAGCGGTAAGTCTTATTTTGAAGCATTTACACATCAGGAATTAAAAGACATTCACAATATATCCCTGCCAGCTTGGGGGTATAAAGTTTTTGTTTACGGCACCAAATAAACATAGGTTCAAATTAATAGTATGACAAAAAACAAATTGGTTGAACAAATTCTAGCAAAACAATCTTATTTATGTGTAGGGTTAGATACCGACATTGAAAAATTGCCGGCACATTTACCCAAAACAAAAGAGGGCGTTATTGCTTTTAACAAAGCCATTATTGAAGCCACCGCTCCATTTTGTGTGAGTTATAAAATCAACACTGCATTCTACGAATCACAGGGCGTAAAAGGTTGGGAGGCCATGGAAGCAACACTTGCACATATACCCAATACCCATTTTACCATTGCCGATGCGAAACGGGGCGATATTGGTAATACATCGGCTCAATATGCAAAAACATTTTTTGAAGTGTTGCCTTTTGATGCCATTACCGTAGCACCTTATATGGGCAAGGACAGTATTGATCCATTTTTAGCGTATCAAAATAAATGCACCATTGTGTTAGGGTTAACTTCCAATGAAGGAAGCAAAAACTTTGAACAACAAAAATTAGCGAATGGCCAGTATGTATACGAGTCGGTTTTAGAACAGGTAGCTAGTTGGGGAACAACGGATCAATTAATGTTTGTTGTGGGTGCGACCAAGGCGGAGGATTTTGTGGGCATCCGAAAAATTATTCCCCATCACTTTTTATTAGTTCCGGGTGTTGGTGCACAAGGGGGTAGTTTAAGTGAAGTAACCAAGTATGGGAAAAACAAGGAACTGGGACTGCTTGTGAACGCAAGTAGGGCTGTTATTTTTGCGAGTAGCGGAACCGATTTTGCGGAAAAAGCGGCTGTTGCTGCAAGCGATTATGCCAATGAAATGAAAGGTTTATTAATTTAGTAGAAATTGACTTGTAAAATTGAACAATACTTGTATTGTATCCCTGAATATACTTTATTCAGGTTCTTATAGTTATCTTTGAGACGGATTATTTACTTAAAACTAATGTTATGGCAGTAAGAATGGATTTGTTTGAATCACCCGATTATTATCAATTAGATGAATTGCTAAGTGAGGAGCATTTAATGGTAAGAACAGCAGTGCGTGATTATGTAAAAAAAGAAATTTCTCCAATTATAGAAGACTATGCGCAAAAAGCAGAATTTCCTCAGCAAATTGTAAAGCAATTAGGAGACTTAGGATGTTTTGGCCCAACTGTTCCAGTGGAGTATGGTGGTGGGGGTTTGGATTACATTAGCTATGGAATTATGATGCAGGAATTAGAAAGAGGAGATAGTGGCGTGCGCAGTACAGCAAGTGTTCAAGGTTCTTTAGTCATGTTTCCTATTCATGCATACGGTAGTGAGGAACAAAAGAAAAAATATTTACCTAAGCTAGCAAGTGGTGAATGGTTGGGTTGTTTTGGATTAACGGAACCTGATCATGGTTCAGATCCTGGAGGCATGTTAACCAATATTAAAGACGCTGGTGATCATGTTATTTTAAATGGAGCCAAGATGTGGATTAGTAATTCACCTTTTGCACAAGTAGCCGTGGTTTGGGCAAAGAATGAGGAAGGTAAAATTGTAGGGCTTATTGTTGAAAGAGGGATGGAGGGTTTTAGTACCCCTACAACGCATAATAAATGGAGCCTTAGGGCAAGCGCCACGGGTGAATTGGTTTTTGACAATGTAAAAGTACCTAAGGAAAATATTTTACCAAATATCATGGGTTTAAAAGGGCCGTTGGGTTGTTTAAGTAAAGCGAGATATGGTATTGCATGGGGTGCATTAGGTGCTGCCATGGACTGTTATGATACTGCGTTAAGATATAGTAAAGAGCGTGTTCAATTTGGGAAGCCAATTGCTGGTTTTCAGTTGCAACAAAAAAAATTAGCCGAAATGGTAACCGAAATTACTAAGGGGCAATTAATGGTTTGGCGTTTAGGGGTTTTAATGAACGAGGGCAGAGCAACACCAGGGCAAGTAAGTATGGCTAAAAGAAATAGTTGTGAAATTGCTACACAAGTTGCCCGTGATGCACGTCAAATGCTTGGAGGTATGGGAATTACAGGAGAGTATTCTGTTATGCGACACATGATGAACTTAGAAAGTGTAATTACTTACGAGGGCACACATGATATTCATTTGTTGATTACGGGTATGGATATTACAGGATTGAATGCATTCAAATAGAACCCCATCGAGGATTATTCATTGAAGTTTATTGAAGGAATATGGCAGCAGAGAAAATATTTTTAATTGGGATGATGGGATCGGGAAAATCTTTCTGGACTAAAAAAATAGCAAAGTGGATTAAAGCAGCAGGCTATGATTTGGATAGTTTAATTGAGATGAATGAAGAAAAAACCATTACCGAGATTTTTAGTGAAGACGGCGAAGCATACTTTAGAAAAACAGAGACTAAAATATTAAAGTGGTTTAAAGAAAAGAAAAAGTTTGTGTTGGCAACTGGAGGGGGCACCCCCAGTAATCAGGAGAATATTGATTTCATGAAAAAGGAAGGGGTTATTATTTGGTTAGATGAACCTATTGAAGTGTTGGTTACACGTCTTTCCGCAGAAAAAGAACACCGCCCTTTAATTGCTAATTTGACCAATGGTCAATTAGAAAGTTTTTTACAAACCAAATTAGTTGAACGCCAGCCTTTTTACCAACAAGCAGATTATAAATTAACAGGCGACAAAATAACAGAAGCAGCTTTTAAAAAAATTATTAAAGATGCATCGTAAAGTTTTATTGTGGGCTTGATATTAGCCGGTATCGCTGTTATGCTGGGCGCTTTTGGTGCCCACGCACTTAAAAGTTTAGTACCTGCCGACAAAGTGATTATTTTTGAGACTGGTGTGCGCTATCAATTTATGCATGCCTTCGCTTTAATTTTATTTTCATTTTATTTGCAACACGACTTGTCCATCTCCAACCAGCCTAAATGGATAAAATGGACAGCGCGCTTTTTTTTGTTGGGTATTATGTGTTTTAGTGGTTCACTCTACCTGCTTTCATTACAATCTATTTGCAGTTATCCATATGCAAAGTTAGTGGGACCCATTACACCCCTTGGAGGACTCTTTTTTATGCTAGGATGGGCCAATTGGGTACGGGTGGTTTGGCTCCATAAAGTGGATAAGTAGTAGCCGTTCATTTCAATTTTACACATTGGCCAAAAAACCTTTTTCTTACTATTGGGAAGGCTTATATTTGTTTCTATGGCAAATAAGCTTAAAAGCAAAAAAGAACCTAAGGTAAGTGAGGAATCATTAAATCCGGATTCGGAAGCTTCCTTAAATGTTACCGACGTCGTAAAGGATGAGCGTACTTCAAAAATTGCGGGCATCGCTATTTTATTATTAACCATCTTTTTATTTATTGCATTCACTTCCTACTTTTTCACCTGGCAGGATGATCAGGATAAATTACAAATTTGGCGTAAGCTTTTATTTTCAAGCACGGAAGTGAAGATGAACAATCAGGTTGGTTATTTTGGTGCATTCATTGCTTATCAAATGGTATACAATGGTTTTGGATTAGCTGCTTATTTATTTTGTGCATTTACATTTGTATTGGGTATCAATTTATTTTTCACCAAGCCAATTTTTAATATTTGGAGAAATATAAAATACGTTTTAATTGGACTATTGGTATTAAGCACCAGTTTGGCATTTGTTACAAAAGGGGCAAGCTTTTCTTGGGGCGGTGCAATGGGAGAATACACAAGTAGTTGGATGGTTAAATTTATTGGATCCTTTGGCACTGGGGCTTTATTAGTAGTGGGCTGCTTTAGTTATTTTGTGTGGAGAGTGAACCCTAAGTTTAATGTTCCCAATTTTAATTTCTTAATGCCTAAGCAAAAAGAAGTCCCTTTTATGTCAGAGGAAGAAGGCATATATGCACCTGATGCGGAGGCGATTAGAAAAGAATGGGATTTAAACAATCCGCAACCATTGGAAGCGCAGGCAGAAGAATTTCCTTCCGGGAATAGATTAAAAAATAATGCAACTGCTGAAAATGGAATTTCGGTAATTATGCCGGAAGAGGACTCGCTAGAAGCAACTGATGAAGTAGGATCACATAATGACGGTGGTAAATTATTTATTGACGAGTTAGCACCCACCTTAGTTGTGGAGGACCTTGAGGACGATTCAATTACCCATAGTGATGCGGGAGACGACTTCACCGACCTTGACGACGAACTACTCGAGGACTTGGATTTAGAAGTAAATGAAGGGGTGAAAGAAGAAATAGTTACCGCAGCTGCCATTGGTAGTTTAGCAACAAAATTTGATGCTACTTTAGATTTAAAAAATTACAAGTACCCATCTATTAATTTATTAGAGACACATGGTTCTGAAAAAATTGTACAAGACCCTGAGGAGTTAGAGACGCATAAAAATCAAATTATTGCGACTTTAAAAAATTACGATATTGCGATTCAAAGAATTGCTGCAACAGTAGGGCCTACCGTAACATTATATGAGATTGTACCAGCACCGGGTGTGCGGATTAGTCGTATTAAAAACTTAGAAGATGACATTGCCTTAAGCTTAGCTGCATTAGGTATACGTATTATAGCACCTATTCCTGGAAAGGGCACCATTGGTATTGAAGTACCTAATATTCGCAAGTCGGTAGTGAGTATGAAAACATTACTAGCAAGTGAGAAATTTCAAACCAGCACTTTTTCTTTACCTATTGCGATTGGTAAAAAAATTGACAACGAAAACTTTATTGTAGACTTGGCAGCCATGCCACACTTATTAATGGCGGGTGCAACAGGACAAGGAAAGTCGGTGGGATTAAATGCAATATTGGTTTCTCTATTATATAAGAAACACCCCTCTCAATTAAAGTTTGTGTTGGTGGATCCTAAGAAAGTGGAATTAAGTTTATACCGTGTGATTGAAAAACATTTCTTAGCAAAATTACCTGGTGAAGAAGATGCGATTATTACGGATACTAAAAAAGTAATCAATACTTTAAATGCATTGTGTATTGAAATGGACAACCGTTACGATTTATTAAAAGAAGCAGGTTGTAGAAATATTAAAGAGTACAATGAGAAATTTACTTCCAGAAAATTAAATCCTGAAAAAGGCCATCAATATTTACCATTCATTGTATTAGTTGTGGATGAATTTGCGGATTTAATTATGACTGCGGGTAAGGAAGTGGAAATGCCCATTGCGCGTTTAGCACAGTTAGCACGTGCGGTAGGTATTCACTTAATCATCGCTACGCAAAGACCTTCTGTCAATATTATTACGGGTACGATTAAAGCCAATTTCCCAGCGCGTATTGCGTTTAAAGTTTCTAGTAAAATTGACAGCCGTACCATTTTAGATGCCGGTGGTGCCGAACAGTTAATTGGTAAAGGAGATATGTTGGTTTCTTATAATGGAGAGATTACGCGTTTACAGTGCGCTTTTGTGGACACGCCAGAAGTGGACCGTGTTTGTTCTTTCATCTCTGAACAAAAAGGCTATCCTCAAGCTTTTTTATTACCTGAATATATGGACGAGAAGGATATGGATTCGGGTAGTGGTTTTGATCCCAATGAAAGAGATCCTTTGTTTGAAGACGCTGCAAAATTAATTGTAAGTGCACAGCAAGGTTCTACCTCCTTAATTCAAAGAAGAATGAAATTGGGATATAATCGAGCCGGTCGTTTAATGGATCAATTGGAATCGGCAGGGATTGTGGGTCCAGGACAGGGAAGTAAACCAAGGGAGGTATTGTATAAAACCGACGCGGAGCTCTATGATTTTTTACAAAACCTCTAGGCATTTAAATGTTAAGTGTTGCTTAAAATTGAGTCTGTTAAACTTGGATTGCTTATTTTTGCCAAAATTTTTTAAAAACATCCCATATTCATTAACAATGAGATATTTACTGTTTATAGCCTCTCTTTTTATTATTATGAGCGTCCAGGCTCAAAATGACCCAGCTGCCAAGACCGTTTTAGACCAAATTGGCAGTAAGGTAAAGCAAGCCAAAGGAATCCTTGTTAAACTGCAATTGGTGTCCAAAAACAGCAAAGGAAAGGCTATGGGGACCAAGAGTATTAATTTAAAGATGAAGGGAGACAAGTACCAGTTGCAGCAGGGGGCCGTGGAAATTGTTTGTGATGGAACGACTATCTACAATTTTGATGGTGCAAATACCATTACAAAGTCTAGTGTAGCAGATGCGGACCAAACCCTGAGCCCACAAAAATTATTAGCAGGTAACTATGATAAAGACTTCACTTTCAAGCTATTAAGCCAAACTACTTCATCGGCTACGATCGAATTATCACCCAAAGACAAGCGTAAAAACTTTCAAAAAGTGACCCTGGTGGTGGACAAGACAAAATCGGCCCTTTCAAGCGCTACCATCTTGGATAAAAGCAACAATATAACCGACGTTAAAGTGCTATCTATCAATTATGGAGCCTCGGTTGACGATGGGGTTTTCAAGTTCAACAAGGGTAAATATCCTAAAAACGTAGAAATAATTGATTAGGATAACCGCATTTCCCTTATCTTTGCAGCCGAAATAAAAGAAAAAAACCGTGGCCAATTGTTGGTCACAAAAAAGAAGATTTACAATGTCTATACTAACAAAAGAAAAGAAAGCAAGCATTTTTGCTGAATTTGGTGGCAAAGCAACAAACACAGGTTCTATCGAAGGACAAATTGCTATGTTAACTCAACGTATTGCGCACATTTCAGGTCACTTGAAAGCAAACCACAAAGACCATTCAACTCAAAGAGGGTTAATGCAATTAGTGGGTCAGCGTAAGCGTTTATTGGTTTATTTACAAAAACATAACCTTACAGGTTACCGTGCACTAATTGAAAAATTAGGATTAAGAAAATAATCAAGAACTACTTATAATAGCTGTCCCAACTGTCAAACACGGTTGGGATTAGTTGTTTATATAGGACTATTATTTTTAGCTTGTTTTTGAGATAAATTCAGTTTACAAAATTGATGAATCGTCGATTGCTTCACACCAAAAAAATTAAAAATGTTATCACAACCCAAATCAGTAAAGTTCGAGGTTAATCCTGGACAAGAAATATTTATCGAAACAGGTAAACTAGCGCGTCAAGCAGACGGAGCAGTCACTGTTAGACAAGGAAATTGTATTTTGTTAGCAACCGTTGTTGCCAACAAAGACCCTAGAGAGGGTCAAGACTTTTTCCCATTAAGCGTGGACTATCAAGAGAAGTTTGCTTCTGCAGGCCGTATCCCTGGTTCTTTCTTTAAAAGAGAAGCGCGTTTAAATGACTACGAAATTTTAACGAGTCGTTTAATTGACCGTGCGTTAAGACCTTTATTCCCAGAAGATTATTTATGCGATGTGCAAGTATTAATTTCATTGGTATCATCCGATGAAAATGTAATGCCGGATTCATTAGCATGTTTAGCTGCATCTGCTGCATTAGCAGTATCTAATATCCCCATTAAGGAAATCATTTCTGAAGTGCGTATTGGACGCATCAAGGGTGAATTTATTATCAACCCTTCTAAAGCACAATTAGCAATTTCTGATTTTGAATTTTTAATTGCTGCAACAGACAAGAATTTAATGATGGTAGAAGGGGAGGCGAAAGAATGTTCTGAAGAAGAATTAGTACAGTGTTTAGAAATTGCACATGAAGCCATTCGCAAACAAATTAAAGCACAAGCGGAATTAAGAAAAGTAGTAGGCATTACAGAAGTGCGCGATTATAAGAAACCAGAGCAAGATGAAGAAATAAAAAATAAAGTATACGCTTTTGCAAAAGCAAAAGTAAATGCGATTGCTGAATTAGGTTCTGCAAAACATGAAAGAAGCGATGCATTTACTGCATTGAAAAAAGAAATCATTGAACATTTAGGAACAGAGATCACAGACTTGCAAAAGAAATTAGCAGGTAAATATTATGAGGATTTGAAATGGGAAGTAGTTAGAGATATGATGGTGGATAAGCGCATTCGTTTAGATGGTCGTCAGTTAGACCAAGTGCGTCCATTGGCAATGGAAGTAGATCCATTACCAACACCACACGGTTCTTCTTTATTTACAAGAGGAGAAACGCAATCATTAACTACGGTAACATTAGGTACTAAGTTGGATGAGCTAATGCAAGAAACAGCAGCAAGTGCTGAATACACTAAATTTTTCTTACACTATAATTTCCCTCCATTCTCAACAGGTGAAGTGAAAATGATGCGTGGTGTAGGTCGTCGTGAAGTGGGGCATGGTAATTTAGCAATGCGTTCTTTAAAACAAATGTTACCAGATTCCACCGTGTTCCCATACACATTGAGAGTGGTTTCGGATGTATTGGAAAGTAATGGTTCCTCATCAATGGCAACTGTTTGTGCGGGTTCATTAGCATTAATGGATGCAGGTGTTCCAGTGCCTAAGCACGTGAGTGGCGTGGCCATGGGATTAATTTCAAGAGAAGATGGTAAATATGCCATCTTAACGGATATTTTAGGAGATGAGGATCATTTAGGAGATATGGATTTTAAAGTTACAGGTACCCGTGATGGTATTTGTGGCGTTCAAATGGATATTAAAGTAGATGGCTTAAGTATGGATATTATGCGTGAGGCTTTGTCTCAAGCTAAAAAAGGCCGTTTACATATTTTAGATGCCATGTATGAGTGTATGCCAGCTGCACGTGCTGATGTGAAACCACATGCACCTAGAATGGTTAAGTTGATTATTGATAAGGAGTATATTGGCGCAGTAATCGGACCAGGTGGTAAGATTATTCAAGAAATGCAAAGAACGACAGGCGCTACTATTAATATTGAAGAAGTGGGTAACCATGGTGAAGTAAGTATCTTCTCTGCAAATAAGGATAGCTTGGATGCAGCAGTTAAATGGATCAATGGTATTGTTGCCGTTCCAGAAATCGGAGATGAATACGAAGGTGTTGTCAAAGGAGTGAAGGAATTTGGTGCCTTTGTTGAATTCATGCCAGGCAAACAAGGTTTATTACATATTAGTGAAATAAGCTGGAAGCGTTTGGAGACAATGGAAGGTATTTACAACGAAGGTGATGTAGTGAAGGTGAAGTTGGTTGGTTTGGACCCTAAAACAGGTAAGTTCAAATTAAGCCACAAGGCATTATTGCCTCGCCCTGAACAAGCGCCTCGTGAAGACCGCGGTCCTCAACAAGGATAATTTACATTCAAGATATTAGATATCAAAATCCTCTCAAGCAATTGGGGGGATTTTTTGTTTAGCTTTGTTTAATTTTTTTTAATAAAAGGCTTAACGTAAAAATTGATTTATCTATATAAATTTCTTAAAAAAACCGTTAAAATAAGTTAACAATTAGATAACAATTGCAATTTATTTTTTATATTCGTGTTTGAAAGCTTGTGAGAGGTGTATTAATACATCGTTTACAGGCTTATTTATTTGGGACAATATTTTTAAAACAAAACATAAAACATGGGTAAAAAAATCCTTGTAAGTGTTTGTGCTTTCATACTAACCATTATGGTTGGACATGCACAAACAATTACAGTAACCGGAAAGGTTATCGACGAAAAAAATGCGCCTGTTGTTGGAGCGAGTGTCCTTGACAAAAGCACTAAGAAAGGAACAAGCGCTGCCAATGATGGTAGTTTTACGATCTCGGTAAAAAAAGGAGCAACTTTAGTTGTTTCAGCTTTAGGCTTTGAAGGAACCGAAGCATTTGCTACAGGTAGTAATTTAACAATTAAATTAACGTCTGATGTTAAAGCATTAGCAGACGTAGTAGTAACGGGAGTGGGTGCAGCAACTAGCAAAAAGAAATTAGCTTTTGCAGTTGAATCTGTAAACCTATCTAACCAAGTTAAAGTACCTACTGGTGATGTTGGTCAACAATTAGTTGGTCAGATTGCTGGTGCTCAAATTCAAAGTACGAATGGTAATCCAGGTCGTCCTTTACAAATTTTGTTAAGAGGTATTAACTCTGTACAAGCAGGAACTTCACCTATGATCTTAATTGATGGTATTGAAGCACGCGGTACAAGTTTAAACTCTATCGACGTAAACATCATTGAAAGAGTAGAGGTAGTACAAGGTGCTGCTGCTGCATCTTTATATGGTGCGCAAGGTGCGAATGGTGTTATTCAATTATTTACTAAAAAGGGTAAAGCTGGTAAAGTAAATATTGAATTTAGTTCTAGTGCAACAACCAATGAATTATTAAATATTGGTGGTTTATCAAAAGCTAAAAACCATGCGTTCGTAACCGATGGTTCAAACAATGTATTAACTGGTTCTGGTGCCATCATGACATTAGATCCATCTACATTGGTATACAATGGTGACGTTCAATACAACTCTTTAGGTTTAACGAGTTACCAAAACAAACCATACAATGCCAACTTAAAGTACATTGACCATTACAAGATGTTCTTACAACAAGGTTATGCAACGAATAACTCAATTACAATGTCTGGTGCAAAAGATAAGTTTGACTTCTTATTTTCAGTATCAAACAACCAACAAAATTCAAACTTCATCAATAATGGTGATTTCTCTCGTTCTAACTTAACTTCTAAATTAGGTTTTGAATTAGCGAAAGGTTTGAAATTCACAAGTACAACGCAATTGATTTACACAAAGAATACTTTGAATGACCAAACTGGTCGTGGAGTTGTATTTGCAATTAACAATGCGCGTCCATTTTTACCGTTTGATCAAAAGAACGAGGATGGCAAATATGCAACCTTCTTTGGTGCTGCAGGTGGTGTAAACCACTCAAATCCATTCTCTACCAATCAAGAGTCTAGCACTTTGATTGCTACGGTAGATGTAATCCAAAGCTTTAACTTAAACTATAAGTTGCCTAAGTTCTTAGAATTTGATGCTAAATATGCATTGAACTATAACAATAGCAATACGACTTATAAGTTTGATGAGCAATGGAATAATAAAAATAGAGTGTTACAGAATCGTTATATGTATAACTATTCTCCAGCGCCTACTGCGTTCACTACTGGTGAGATTAATAATTTCGTAGACAGAACTACTTTCCAAAACTTTATTGGAACAGTGAACTTCCGTACCGATTTTGAAAAAGATTTCAATATTAATATCCCTTTAAAAACTTTCACAACCGCTGCATTTGATTACCGTCGTAATCAAAGAAAATCTTTTGCTGCAGCAGGTTTTGATGGTCCAGGATATGCACCATGGAATATGTCTCAAGCAGCTACTTATAGAGTATTAAGTGATTATATTGAGCCATTTGTAACTTATGGTGTTTTAGCGAATCAAAGATTTGAGTATTCTAACTTCACAGGAGTCTCTGTGGGTGTTAGAAGTGACTTCTCTTCTGCATTCGGTTCTGGTGCAACTGCACAAACATTCCCTAGAGGTGACTTCTTCTTTACTTTATCTAACTTAAAGTTCTGGCAGGATTTGAAAATTTCAAATGTATTATCAGAAGTTAAATTCAGAGCAGGTTACGGAGAAGCGGGTATTCAACCAGGTGCGTTCCAACGTTTTACAGTGTTGGGTGCTGCTAACTTAGGGGGTTCAAGCGTATTTACTTTCCCTACCACAAACCCAAATCCAAACTTATCAGTGGAATTATCTAAAGAAACTGAATATGGTACAGATTTGACTTTTACATTAGGAAAAGGAAATTGGTTTAAAACAGCCAATGTTTCTGCTACTGTATGGGAAAGAGAAACTACGAACGCAATCTACAGAGTTGACGCTGCACCTTCTACAGGTGTAGGTGGCAAATTGGATAATGCGTTTGGTTTGAAATCTAATGGTATACAAGCTTCATTAAACTTGAATGTTTATTCTGGTAAGGATTTAACTTGGGATTTCATCACAAACTATTCTCAACAAAATTCTGAAATCTCTTATGTAAAAGGACCTCCAGTAATTTTATTATCTTCTGCAGGTAGCGTAGGTATTACATTACAACAAGGATATAAGATTGGTCAGTTCTTTGGCTTCAAAATGATGAAGTCTTTGGATGAAATCAATCCTGTAACCGGTATTGCAATGATCCCAGAAGCTTCTAGATCTTTATATGAAGTAGCTAGTAACGGATGGGTTGTTAATAAAGCAACTAGACAAGCGGTGGCTTTACCAGGTCAATCTAGCCTTGGTGATCCAAACCCTAAGTTTAACATGAGCTTTATCAACAATTTACAATATAAAAATACCTTAACATTTAGCATGCAGTGGGATTGGATTGCAGGTGCACACTTGTACAACCAAACTAAGCAATGGATGTATCGTGATGGTATCCACTCTGATTATGACAAGCCTGTTACAATCAATGGAGAGACGCAAGCATTTACTTCGTTCTATCGTAGTATGTATGCTGGTGGTGCTGCAAATGGTACTAAGAACTATTTCTACGAAGACGCTTCTTTCTGGCGTTTAAGAAATCTTTCTGTAGGCGTTGATATCGCTAAATTGACTAAAATCAAATTTGCAAATCGCTTACAATTAGTATTATCAGGTCGTAACTTGTTAACTTTTACTCCTTACTCTGGTATGGATCCTGAGGTTAACTATTCTACGAACTCAGCATTTGATCGCGGTCTTGACCACAATACTATTCCTAACACAAAATCTTACACTGTAGGTTTGAACGTAGGATTTTAAACCTTAATCTTTTAAATTATTAGCAATGAAGAATAATAAAATTTTGGTTGGAATATTAGGGGTTACTTTAAGCTTAACAGCTTGTAAGAAGGATCTTGATATTACCAACGTAAACTCACCTACTCCAAATAGTGCACAAACTGAAAACGGTGCAATTGCTTTGGCGCAGGGAACCGTTTACTTAAATGGTTTTTACAACTTGAAATATTCCGATGGTGTATACGGTCGTTTTTGGGCCGGTGCAATTGGATTTTCTGAAATCATGGGAGACGTAATTGGTGCAGAAGCTGCGAATGCTTTCATGAACCAAATTGGGTGTCCTAATAAGGTAACTTTGGATAATGGAACAGTTGTTACTAATCCAAGTAATCCTAAAACACAGTATGAATTAGTACGTTACGCAAATCAAAATGCACAGGGTGGAAGCAATACTACTTTTTATGAGTGGGCTTACATGTACAATTTGATTACTGCATCAAACTCTATTTTAGAGCTTGCTGACAAAACCACTTTCACAGGTGCGGGTGCAGCAACTAAAAAAGCAACCATTAAAGCTTGGGCTTATTGGTGGAAAGGGTATGCTTATAGCAGAATCGGTTCTACTTATTATGCAGGTTTAATTCAAAATGCAACAACTGCAGATGCGGCTACAAACGGAAACTATGTAACTAAAGAAGCAATTATTGCTGAAGCATCTTCAAATTTTGATAAAGCAGTTACTTCATTAGGTGGAGCAACTTCTACAACGGATTATACTGCTACTTTAGGAAAGTTAATCCCAACTTATTTACAAAAGGGTAAAGGTGGTATCTTAACCATTGATATGTGGAAAAGAAATATCAATACTATGAAAGCAAGAAATATTCTTGTGAATACACTAAGATCAAGCATGACAAGTGCTCAATGGTCTAGTATTTTAACTTTAGTAAATGATGGTATTAAGTCTACTGACTTAATATTTACTGCACGTACCGACGCGAATGGTAGCTTTATTGAGACTACTGTAGCGGATAAGATTGGTCAAGCATCTACAACAGGTTCAACCAATACTTACAAATTAAGTGAGCGTTGGGTATCGGACTTCGTTGCAGGAGATAAGCGTAAAGATCAAAACGTAATTACTCTATCATCTGTTGGTTTGTTCAATACAGACCGTGGTAATTCATTCAATACACGTTATAGTTTAAAATATGCAGGCGCTGGTTTAGCGGGTGTTTATACTTACGCTAATAACGTAATTGGTGCAAATGAAATTACGATGGCTGGTACTTTCGAAGAAAATGAATTAATGAAAGCAGAAGCTTTGATTATGACAGGACAAATTGATGCGGGTGCTGCTTCTATTGATGCAGTTAGAACCTACCAAGGTGCTGGATTAACAGCATTAGGTGCTGGTTTAACTCAAGCTGCTGCCTATGAGCAATTAAGAAGAGAGCGCAGAATCGCATTAGCATTCAAAGGCTTATCTTTCTATGATGCGCGTCGTTGGGATATCATTGCTCCAGATAAGGCTCGTACTGGTGTAACAGTGATATCTTCTACAGGTGTAGTAAATACAAACGCGTCAATCGTTTATGGTTTCTTAGATTATTGGGATGTTCCAGATAATGAGTTGGCATACAATCCGGCTGCTGCTGGATCGGCTCCAACTAAGAATCCTAAACAATAGTCGGTTAGCAAATCTATTTCTTTGGATTTATACAAAAACAAGACCCCTCGGGGTCTTGTTTTATTTTAGGCCTTCGTATCTTTATAATAATAAAATAGTTAACATGCAAAAGTTGATTGGCATATTTATAATGTTGTTTATTGGTATGAATCATATTAAAGCACAGCAAAATACGCTTGGTACAACAGGTAAATGGGGGACCCAAATTTTTTTAAGTGATGCAAATGGTAAGGCATTTGAAAATAAATATGCTGATGTTGCTGGCAGTGCTTATTATTTCCCTATTTATAAATTTTCATCCATTGAAATGCGGGATGGGAAAAAGTATATGGATATAAAGGCTAAGTTAAATTTAGTGGAACATGAGGTTGAGTTTATATCCGCTTCTTCTAGGGAGGGTTTTATTGGAAAGGGATTGGTTTCGTTAATTAGTTTTAATGATACCGTACGTCAAGAAGTTAAAAAATACACTTTTCAATCAGGATTTCCTGCCATAGACAATCAAACTACAATTCACTTTTACCAAGTTTTATCTAATGGAAAAGTAACCTTACTAAAGTCTATCAATAAGTCCATGGAAGAAAGAAATAACGAGTTATCTGGCGAAAGATCTAAAGAGTTTGTGTCCCGAGAAAATTGGTATGTTTATCAAAATGGGGTAATGAAAAGGGTTAAAAAAGACCAAGCGTTCTTTACAAGCTTATTTGCTGATAAAGCAGAAGCGTATGCCAAATATGTTAATGAAAATAAAGTGAGCTTCAAGAATGAGGATCAAATAGCCAAAATGGTTAACTTCCTCAATGCATTATAATTCCCCCATGTCTAAAGAATACGTTCAAATCGCCTTTAATTTTGAAAATCAGGACCAGTTTGAGCTTCTGGTCGCCCAATTATCCAATATAGGTTTTGATGGCTTTAATGAGGAGGAAGCTGCTACTGGCATTAATAATGGGGTAGGCATGAGTAGTGTACTAGGTTCAACGGCTGGCTTAGGTGCTGGAGCTGGTCACTGCAAAACCTTTATCTTAAGTACCGAATTTGAGGCACAAAATTTAAATAATGAGTTGGATATAATATTTAAACAGTATAATTTAACTTATTCTAAATCAATTGTTAAGGAAGAAAATTGGAATGCTATTTGGGAATCTAATTTCGAACCTGTTAGGATAGATGATTTTGTGGGTATTCGTGCTCATTTTCATCCTCATTTTGAGCCGCAGGTAAAATATGAGATTAATATCACCCCTAAAATGAGTTTTGGAACAGGGCATCATGGAACCACCTATACCGTAATACAAATGATGTCGGAAATGGATTTTGCGGGTAAGACCGTGTATGATTTTGGGACCGGTACAGGGATTTTAGCTATTCTAGCCCAAAAATTAGGGGCTGCTAAGGTGCTTGCGGTTGACAATGACGATTGGTGCATTGAAAATGCATTAGAAAATACCCATAATAATAGTAGCAAGTCTATTATTATTAAAAAAGTGGAGTCTGCTATTCAAACCGATCACTTCGATATTATTCTAGCCAATGTAAATAGACATATCATAGAGGCCAATATGCTTGAGCTTACCCATGCCGGGAAAGCAGGGGGACAATTGGTACTAAGTGGCTTACTTATTGAAGATCAATCAGATATGATTCATTTGGCTGCTCAAAATGGCTGGAATTTCCTAAGCCAGAAGCAAAGGAATGGCTGGATTAGCCTCCTATTTAATAGACCATAGGTTATATAAAATGCTAATGTTAACAAATCATTAATTTTTTGGATGTATATTTGTATTTCCTAAACAGGATCTATGAACGAATCAATACTAGTAATATTTGCATATTTAATTGGCTCCATACCCACTTCGGTTTGGATTAGTAAGTATGTTTTTAACATTGATATTAGAAACTACGGTAGCGGGAACGCGGGTGCCACGAATACTTTTAGAGTATTGGGTTCAAAATGGGGAAGCTTCGTGATGCTCGTTGATGTTTCCAAAGGCATATTAGCAACTTCCTTGTACATTTTAATACCTTTCTATTTATCGCATGAATTAGCCAGGACCAACTTCATGATCATTCTTGGATTGACTGCTGTGGTTGGACATATTTTCCCTATTTGGGCGGAGTTTAAAGGAGGAAAGGGCGTTGCTACCTTATTGGGTATGACCATTGCAATTCAACCCATGGTTGCTTTATTGTGTTTAATGGTGTTTGCTTTTACGTTAATTATTACTCGTTTTGTTTCCTTAAGCTCTATGTTGGCTGGGGTTGCCTTTATGGTCTTAATCTTATTTATTTTTAATGAGAGGGAAACCATGTATCGTTTATTTGCAATTATCGTAGCCTTAATGGTGATTATTACCCACCAAAAGAACATTGGCCGTCTATTAAAAGGCACAGAGAATAAAGTGCCTTTATTCAAAAATAGGAGCAAATCACAAGGAGTTTAATTAGCTGATTTTCAATTATTTGTATCTTTTTATTGGTTTATTATCTATACTAACTTAGAATTTAGTAACTTCGTCCTCCCTTAATATTTTTATTATGACAGGTCCTCAGCATATTTTAGAGAAGTTGCAGTTGAAAGATGAGAAAAATTTACTGATTCAAGGGTTGCCTTCCTCAATAGAGAAACAATTCGCAAAATTAAATTACAATAAAAATATCACGCCTTTATTAAAAACAAGGAAGGTAGATTATGCGTTAATTTTTGCCATTAACCAGCTTCAGTTAAACAATATCTTAAAAGAAGTATTCTCCGCTTTACATCCAGAATGTAAATTGTGGATTGCCTATCCTAAAACCAGCTCTAAGATTGTTTCTGATTTAAATAGGGATGCAAGCTGGGAGATCCTCTCTAAAAATGAATATGAAGCCATTCGTCAGGTTACTTTGGATCATGTTTGGACCGCAATGCGTTTTAAGAAAGTAGACCAGTTACCAAATAAGAATAGAGCCTTTGTTGAATTTAAGTCAGCAGATATTAAAGTGGATGATTTTGCAAAAAGAATTATTGCACTTCCAATAGAGCTTGATAAAATTTTAGCTGCGCACGACGAAGCGAGAGATTTTTTTAGCACCCTTTCTGTAATCAACCAAAAAGAATACTTAAGTTGGATTCAAGGGGCCAAGAAAGAGGAGACCAAACTAAAGCGTTTGGAAGCAACCTTGCAAAAATTATTAGCAGGTAAAAACAATCCTTCTGAAAAGTAGGACCAACAATAAAATTGATTAGTTAGTAAGTATAACTAAAGCCGCTATGAAAGTAGTGGCTTTTTTATTTATAAATCACCGTACCCAAAGTGGCAGTTAATTCCTTTTCAATGTCTTTTAAATGCTTGTGTATTTGCAAAAGCTGTAACTGATCCGCATCCTTGGCATTTTCCAAGTCCGCTTGATTCAAGTGAATCATCTTTTTTATTTTTCTAAGTTTAAAATACAAGAGACTCTTGTCAATTTCTAGCATGATGTCTTTTTCTATCTCCTTTACTTTTATGCCTAGTTTTTCATTCCATCTTGAACTTAACTCTTGCTCAGGTTCAAATAAGGTTACCACCCACTTTTGAACACGCTCATCCTGGTGGTATTGTAAGGTTTTTCCATTGGGCATTTTACCTTCATAGAACCATTTTTTATAGGCCTCCATTAAATATATCATATCTGGTTGCTCCAAGGGGAACCCTTCTATTGCATCAAATATATATTGGGCTATAAACTTACTTTCCTCGTTTTTTTCAATGCCATTTTCAATAAGCAGTTTTATTAAATGCTTTTCGTGTGCTAAATCATGATCGGTAATTAAACCAAGGTTCGTATCCTCTGTTTCGGAAGTAGGGAAGCTAGGCATGAGTATGGCAGCCTCGTCATAAGACATTTTCTTCTCTTCCTTAACTATTTTATCTCGCTTAAACTTATTCACCAACTGCGTAAGTCCTGTTTCGTCAATGCGTAATAGGGAACTACACTTTCTTACATATTCTTGTAGTTTAGTAAAGTCCTCTGCTTTATTAATTTTACTTAGTGTCTCCGCAATCTGATTCACTAAAATATTTTTCTTATTTAAATCGGTCCCTACATCTTGTAATTGCACTTCTAATTGAAAAAGTACAAAATCCTTTTTATTACTTTGAACAAATTCCCTAAAGGCATCGGGTCCCACTTTGTTTACATAACTATCCGGATCCTCCTTATCGGGGATCAACACTAATTGCACATTGAGTCCTTCTTCCAATGCCATATCCAATCCACGCAATGCCGCTTTTACACCTGCGCTATCACCATCATAAATAATGGTTAAGTTCTGTGTATACTTTTTAATCAGTCTTAATTGGTCCATGGTTAAGGAAGTACCTCCACTCGCCACTACATTTTCAATACCTGCTTGGTGTAAACTCACCACGTCCGTATAACCTTCCACCAGTAAGCACTCATCGTTACTATTAATGGAATTACGTGCAAAGTAGGAGCCATATAAGATTCTACTCTTTACATAAATTTCATTCTCTGGTGTATTTATATATTTTGGAGACTTATCGTTTTTAGCAATTTGTCTTGCACCAAATCCAATAATTTTTCCAGTTGTATTATGTATGGGAAAAATAATACGGTCTCTATAATTGTCCTGCCATTCTCCGTTTCTTTCTACTACTAAACCTGTTCTTGCAAACAGTTCAGGATTGAATTGATTTTGAATTAGGGCTTTTGCTAAACCGTCTCTATCAGCAGGGTTATATCCAATTTTAAACTTCTCTACAATGGGTTTTAAAAAACCACGATGTTGCATATAACTTTGGGCAATACCTTCACCCAATTCGGTTTCCCAATATTGCTTGGCAAACCATTCCATAGCAAAATGATTAATGGCATAAATGCTATCGGCCACTTGCTGCGCTATTTTTTGGGCTGGGCTGGTTTCGGTTTCTTCTATTTCTATATTATATCTTGCCGCTAACCATCTGAGGGCTTCTACATAACTATACTTTTCGTGCTCCATCAAAAATGTGATGGTATTTCCACTTTTGCCACAACCAAAACATTTATAAATTTCTTTGGCAGGGGAAACAGTAAAAGAGGGCGATTTTTCGTTGTGAAAAGGGCAGTTGCCAATATAATTAGTACCTCGTTTTTTTAACTTCACAAATTCTCCTACCACATCAATAATGTCAATGCGGCTGGTAATTTGTTGAATGGTTTGCGAGGTAATCATGGGAGCGAAAATAGCTAATATTGGGGGTTATTCCGCTTTAGGCACCTCAAATTCCATATCGTCGCTGTCTAGCAGTTCACGCTCAATTTCTTCCATTTGAACAATATCCCAGGCTTCGGATTCGGTAGGTGTCATATTAAGTAATTCGGCATAGTCGGTCTTGTCTAAAATGTCAAAAAGTGCGTCAGATATCGCACAAACCACAAATGAGGTATTTTTCTCATAAAATCGTCCCTGGTCACTAGCAATTTGTTCAATAACCGCTTCGTCCCAGGTTTTTACGTTCTTCAGGTTTAAAACCAGGTTTTTAGGTTCAGTATTTCCCCATTTCGACGTCAAATTTGCCAATTCTGGCACGAGATTTGAACTAAGGTCAGTATTGAGAATAGTAATAACGGTGAATTTTTCCTTGGTGTCGGTTTGATATTGAATTTGGGTCATAATAAAAGGTTAATAAACAAGTGAAGGAACACATACTTTAGGTCAAAAATATTCGTTATTCTTGTAATAGTTCCAATATAAATTTATGGATAATAATTTTTCAACACAAGTTAAGGAAATCATTTCTTATAGCCGAGAGGAAGCACTAAGATTGGGCAATGATTTTATTGGGGCCGAGCATTTAATGCTAGGTTTAATAAGAGATCAGGAAAATACGGCCATTAAAGTACTAAGACAGTTAAATGTAAATTTAACGGACCTAAGAAAAGAAATTGAATTGGCCGTAAAGGATAAGTCTGGAAAGAATGTAGCCAATATTAATAGCTTGCCATTAACCAAGCAGGCCGAGAAAGTAATTAGAGTGACCGTTTTAGAAGCGAAGGCGCTCAAAAGTCCTATGGTGGAAACAGAACATTTATTATTAAGTATCTTAAAGAATAAAGAAAACATTGCTACTCAAATTTTAAATCAATTTGATGTAGACTACGACTTGTTCCGCAATGAGTTAGGGATGGTGGGATCTTCACCTTCTGGAATGGATGATACCGATAGACCTAGCAGGTCCGGCCGTTCATCAGAAACTCCAAGATCTGAATTTCCGGATGATTCGGATGATGACTTTGATGACGAGAAAAAAGGAGGCCCCTTTGGACAAAGCACAAAATCAAAATCTGGAGCGCCCAATAAATCAAAAACACCTGTTCTAGATAATTTTGGAAGAGACATTACAAAGCTTGCAGAGATGGATGCATTGGATCCAATTGTAGGACGTGAAGCAGAAATTGAAAGAGTAAGTCAAATTTTAAGTCGTCGTAAAAAGAACAATCCTATTTTAATTGGTGAACCAGGGGTGGGTAAAACGGCGATAGTGGAAGGATTGGCTTTGAGAATTGTTCAAAGAAAAGTAAGCCGTGTACTATTTGACAAACGCGTTATTTCTTTGGATTTAGCGGCACTTGTTGCTGGTACAAAATATCGTGGTCAATTTGAAGAAAGAATGAAGGCCATTATGAATGAGCTGGAAAAAAATAGAGATGTTATTTTATTTATAGACGAGATACATACCATTGTGGGTGCTGGAGGAGCGAGTGGTTCACTAGACGCTTCTAATATATTTAAACCTGCATTGGCAAGAGGAGAGTTGCAATGTATTGGTGCTTCTACTTTGGATGAATACAGAATGCATATTGAAAAAGATGGTGCATTGGATCGTCGTTTCCAAAAAGTGCTTATTGAACCACCAAGTGTAGAGGATACCATTACTATTTTAAACAATATTAAATCTAAATACGAGGATTATCATAGCGTAGTGTATGATCAAGAAGCAATTGAAGCTTGTGTGAAATTGAGTGACCGTTATATGACCGACAGGTTATTGCCGGACAAAGCTATTGATGTATTGGATGAAGTGGGCGCAAGAGTGCATTTAAAAAACATTAGTGTACCTCAGGATATTGTTGATTTAGAAAAGAAAATTGAGGAAATTAAGGAAGAAAAAAATAGAGTGGTGAAAAGCCAACGCTTTGAAGAAGCAGCTAGTTTAAGAGATACCGAAAAGAAATTAGGGGAAGCTTTAGAAAAAGCGAAGTTAGGTTGGGAGGAGGAAAGTAAAACAGCACGTTTCCCAATTAATGAAGAAAATATCGCCGAAGTAATTAGTATGATGACTGGTATTCCTGTGAAGCGAATGGTGGAAGCGGAGACTACAAAACTGCGCAAGATGGCCGAGGATATGAAAGGAATGGTCATTGGACAAGACGATGCTATTAGTAAAGTGGTTAAAGCCATACAACGCAATAGAGTAGGTTTGAAAGATCCTAAAAAACCAATTGGTACTTTTATTTTCTTAGGTCCAACGGGTGTGGGTAAAACTGAATTGGCTCGTGCATTAGCAAGGAATATGTTTGACTCAGAGGAAGCGTTAATTCGTATTGACATGAGTGAATACATGGAGAAATTTTCTGTAAGTCGTTTAATTGGTGCACCTCCAGGATATGTAGGATATGAAGAGGGTGGTCAGCTAACTGAAAAAGTGCGTCGTAAGCCTTACTGTGTAATCTTATTAGATGAAATTGAAAAAGCACATCCAGATATTTATAATATTTTATTACAAGTATTAGATGATGGTATTTTAACAGATGGTTTGGGTCGTAAGATAGATTTTAAAAACACCATGATTATTATGACTTCTAATATTGGCGCGCGTCAATTAAAAGAGTTTGGTGATGGTGTTGGTTTTGCAACCGCTACTCGAGTACAGCAAACCGATGAGAACAATCGTTCTGTTATTGAAAAAGCATTAAAGCGTACCTTCTCTCCAGAGTTCTTAAATAGAATTGACGATGTGGTGGTGTTCAATTCATTAACCAAAGAGGATATCTATTTAATCATAGATATTATTATGAAAAATGTATTAGCTAGATTGGTAAACTTAGGATTAACCTTATCAATAAGTGAAGCAGCCAAAGAATTTATTGCCGACAAAGGGTATGATGTACAATTTGGAGCAAGACCTTTACACAGAGCCATTCAAAAATATATTGAGGATCCATTGGCGGAGGAAATATTAAATGCAAATGTGAAAGAAGGGGACGTGTTAATTGGTGATTTAAATACCGATAAAACTGGTTTGACTTTTACTTTACAAAAAAAGGAGAAAGCTGAAAAGGCAGAAAAAGTAGTGAAGGAGCCAAAAGAACCCAAAACGCCTAAGGAACCAAAAGCAGAATAAGACTAATCGTTCTAAATAAAAAGCCTCGCTCAATAAATGATGCGAGGCTTTTTTATATTTCTTATTGAAGACTTTTTACGTACATAGCAGTAATAAGTTACTTGCAATTATTTTGTTCCCCAGCGATAGCCTTTGGCATCTAAGCCTGCAAGGTCTAATATTCTATGCACTACCGTGTAAGCTACTTCCTCAATGGTTTGAGGTTTGCTATAAAAACTTGGAGTAGCCGGACAAATAATACCACCCGCTAAAGTCACGGTTTCCATATTTTTAATATGAATTAAGTTATAAGGCGTTTCGCGCGCTACCAGTATTAATTTCCTACGCTCTTTTAATATTACATCCGCAGCGCGGGTACATAAATCGTCACTTACTCCGCTGGCAATTCTGCCCAACATGCCCATGCTACAAGGCACGGCAATCATAATATTATATTGCGCCGAACCCGAGGCAAAAGGGGCGTTAAAATCGTTTTTAGCGTAAAAATCAAAAGGGTAGTTGCTATAATCGGTATTGCCTAGTTCGGTTTCCCATACTATTTTGGCATTATCACTCATAATAACCCCCACGGCCTCATACTGGTCCTTCATTTGCACAAGGCAGTCCAATAAACATTTGGCATAAATGGCGCCACTAGCACCGGTAATGGAAACGATAATCTTGTTCATATATAGGTAACAAAATTAGGAAGGAATTGTTGAATTATTGCCAGGTAGTTATTTCTGGCGTATAGCCAAATACTTTAAAATTATATTTTATACTGCTATTTTCAGTATAATAAGCCCCACCTTTTGGTATAAATGGCAATACATATAGATTAGCCATATATCTATAACTTGTCCTAGACCAAAAGCATTTTTTTTAAATTAATAAAAGTAACTTTTGATTCTGTACATCAGGAAGTAATGGTAGACGGCAAGCCTTTCAAGTATTAAAAACGAATGCCCTTAATAGAATTTAAGGGCATTCGTTTTTTCATCTTAAGATTTTTTCATAGCACCCCATAAAGGAGTGCTATGAGTTAGTTTACTTTAATAAAACAGCCCTTAATAAAATTTAAGGGCTATCTTTTTTTTATGTGGTTTTGTACATTTTTTCGTAATACTCCTCGGCCATTCTATTACTATCAAATTGGAAACGAACATCATTCATTCCATTTTTGGTAATTGAGCGCCAGGTATCCCGCTTTTCGTAATACATGGGGACAATCTCGTTTTCTAATATTTTATATAACTCTTCTAAATCGTAATCGTCTTGTTCCTGTGTGCTCATGTTTCCGTAATCTGCTTTAGGCACTACGAAACCATTGTGACCGTGGCTTACAAATTCTGGGATCCATCCGTCGTCCGTCGAAAAGTTAACCGCTCCATTCATCGCTGCAGTCATACCAGAAGTTCCTGAGGCTTCTCTTGGAACTCTTGGATTGTTTAACCACACGTCAGAGGCTTGTTTTAAACGCTTACTTAATCCCAATTCATATCCAATTAATACCGCAACATTTTTATAATTCTTACTTAAGTGTACTAAGTTATTAAATTGAGAGATCGCAGGATAATCAACAGGGTAGGGCTTTCCTGCAAAAATAATTTGTACTGGATGCTTTAAATTGGCTAATAATTTTTCAAAACGTTCTAAATCCCAAGAAAGGAAATCGGCACGTTTGTATCCAGCAAATCTTCTGGCCCATACAATGGTTAAGACATTGGGGTCAAATACTTTTCCAGTTTGATCGGCAACAATTTCAAAAGCACGCTTTTTCAAATACATTTTGCGATCATCAAAACCAGCATCGTCATTGGCTTCGGAAAATTTATACAATTGCTTGTCGGCCCAATAACGCCAGTTTTGCGCATTGGTGATATGATCAATTGGACAGATGCCTTCATATTTTCCCCACATTTCACGGCTTACATGTCCATGTAATTCAGATACTCCATTGGCCTTTCTTGCAAAACGCAATGCTGCTAAAGAGTGATTGAATTGGTCGTCATGTATGCCCGTTAATTTCCTTACTTCGTCAATGGTTAAACCACAGAAATATCCCATTTTATGACATAAATAAATATCATGCTTTTCATTACCCGCTTCTTCAGGGGTATGTGTTGTAAATACCAAACGCTTTTTAACCTCGTCTAAGGACTTGTATTTATTTAATAAGTAAAATGCACTCGAAAAACCGTGTGCTTCGTTTAAATGGTATACTTCTGGTTCAAAATTTAATTCATCTATTAATTTGGCTCCACCCACACCCAATAATATAAACTGCGCCACTTTGGTAGCTACGTTTGCATCGTATAAACGGTGTGTAATGGTTTGAGAAACGTAATCGTTCTCAGGTAAGTCCGTACTTAATAAAAACAAGGGCGCACTACAAAATGTGTTGGGTGCTAAATAGAATGCTTTTACCCAAACTGGATGATCATGAATCATTATTTGGTACTTAATACCCGTATCTTCCAAAAAGCTATATATTTTCTCCATGAAAGTCACCTGTAAGGTTTGATCCTGATTTCTAGCTTGATCATAATAACCATATTTCCAAAGGATCCCTACGCCAATCATGTTTTGATTTAATTCATATGCGCTTCTTAAATGGGAACCCGCTAAAAAGCCTAAACCACCACTGTAAATTTTCAAGGGTTGGTGAATCGCAAATTCCATAGAAAAGTAGGCTGCCTTTTTCTTAAACTGTTCGTTTATTTTATAAGGCACCTGGTAATTTCTAAAACTCATAGGATAGGACGTTTGTTAATTTGACTGCAATATAATGGTATTTGCCTAAAATGTACTTTATACACATTAACTGTGCATAACATACTATTTTTACACCCTTTTTGTGGATTATTTCTTCTTTTTAAGCTTCTTTTTACGGTTAAAACTTTCGTCAAAACTGCACTTGATACCTCTGTGATTACCGCAGTTGCCGTCTTCTTTAATGGTAATATTTGCACCCTGAATAGTAAATTGAATATGACAGGCGTCTCCTTTTTGAGAATAAGTGGCCATGTTCTTTTTAAATAGTAAAATGCCTTTTAGTTCCCCTATACATGCTTCTCCCTTTTCAGTGTGTAGGAAAAACTGATATTTATCTGTTGCACCATTATCTCGAAGGGTAATAAAATTTTTTGCATCCTGACCATAATTACCGCTAAATTCATTTTTGCTAGGTAAAGTGTCAATAGGGTTTATAATGTTTTTATTTGCCAGCTTAATATTATTATCAAAGTATATAGTTTTAAAAGCGCCATCCGAAAAGGCCCAAGCCTTTTTCTCATTATAAAGTACATTGTCTTTATTATAATTGTCTTCTTCCAATAAAAACGAGGGCTCATTATTAATATACAATGACTTATCGTTTTCTCGGCTATTGCTTTTAATAAATTCGATTATAGATTTATAATCCAAAAATTTATTCTCCTTGTTAAATACCAATATGCCAATTTCTGTTTTTTTGGGATGCTTAATTTTTAATAATAAATAATATTCATTCTCCTTTTCTATTTTAAAAAGGGGATGTAGGGTAGCTTTTTTATTTTTTGCTGCTAGTATTTTTTCAAGCACATCAGCGGGTACGATTTGACTTAAGGCATTGCGGCTAATTTGGATACTATCACTAAATTGTTTTAAGCTAGTGTCAGATAGATTTATGGGTAGTTTGGCAGGATTAAAAACTTTTACAAGATCATTTATTTTGATAGGTCCGTCCCCCGATAAGTCGGTGGGTTTATCCCCGCAAGCAAAGAGAAAACAGGCAAATCCAATAAACAACAGTTTACGCATGGGATTGTTTTTATAAAAATAGACTATCAAATTGAGTTATACAAGCCTTTATGATTAATTTTACATAGAATGAATTCCGATAAATCATTAGATACCTTACATGAATCCGTTCCAACTAGTCAAAAAACGGGTTGGCGAAAATTTTTTGCATTTATTGGCCCTGCTTATCTCGTAAGTGTGGGATATATGGACCCAGGAAATTGGGCCACCGATTTAGCAGGAGGGGCCGCTTTTGGGTATCAATTGATTTGGGTTTTATTACTTAGTAATTTAATGGCAGTATTGTTACAAAGTTTAAGTGCTAGGTTAGGCATTGTTAGGCGCTTAGATTTAGCCCAGGTAAATAGGGAAACCTATCCGCCCGTAGTTAATTTTTCATTGTATGTGTTGGCGGAACTAGCCATTGCCGCTACCGATTTAGCCGAAGTTTTGGGAATGGCTATTGGAATTAAATTACTAACCGGTATGCCTTTAATGTATGGTACCATTATTACGGTAACAGATACTTTCTTGTTTTTATTTTTACAACGCTATGGAATTCGAAAAATGGAGGCCTTCATTATTTTATTAGTGGCGACCATTGGGTTTAGTTTTTTTATACAATTATTTATTGCCAAGCCCGATTTATCATATGCGATTAAAGGGTTTGTTCCTTCCAATTTATCTCCTGAGGCTTTATATATAGCAGTGGGTATTATTGGTGCTACGGTGATGCCACATAATTTGTATTTACACTCTGCATTGGTACAGACTCGAAAAATTGATAGAAATGTCCCCGGAATTAAAAAATCTATATTTTATAATTTCATTGATACGGTGGTAGCTTTGAATGCAGCCTTTTTTGTAAATGCCGCCATTTTAATTTTAGCAGCAACTGCTTTTTATGCAACGGGTCATAAGGAGGTTGCTAAAATTGAAGAAGCACACTCCTTATTGGCTCCATTGTTAGGTTCTAAATTAGCACCCATTTTATTTGCAGTGGCCTTAATTGCAGCAGGTCAAAGTTCAACTGTGACAGGCACTTTAGCAGGTCAAATTGTAATGGAAGGGTATTTAAAAATTAGATTAAACCCTTGGATTAGACGTTTGATAACACGTTTGGTTGCGATTGTACCAGCCATTTTAGTCATCGGTTTTATGGGAGAAGATCATGTGGACGCCTTGCTTATTTTTAGTCAAGTGATTTTGAGTTTGCAATTAGGATATGCGGTTATTCCATTGATACACTTTGTGAGTGATAAAACTACGATGGGTGAATTTGCCATAGGATGGAAAACTAAAACTTTGGCTTGGATCGTAGCTGCGGTGTTGGTTTATTTAAATGGAAATTTAGTATTCAATTTTGTTGTTGATTTCTTTCATCAATCAGGCCATATAGCGCTAAAATTATTACTTGTTCTACTGGTGGTATTTTTTATTAGTTTGTTATTATACATTGTAATTTATCCATTATTAAGTTCAAGTAGTAAGAAAAAAATTACCGATCTGCATGGCGAAGATATTGAGTTAGATTGGACACATACCGAGCCAGTAAAGCGTATTGCCATTGCTGTAGATTTTTCATCAAGTGATCAAAAGTTAATTAAAACGGCCATTGCGCATGCAATGCAACAAGTAACTGGCGATAAAGCCAATGAAACTGAATTTATATTTATTCATGTGGTAGAAAGTGTTGCTGCTAATTATTTATTAGAAGCAAGCGATGACGAAGAATCCAGAAAAGACCAAGAAAGACTAGACAATTATACGAATGCATTAAGAGATAAAGGGTACAAGGCTACTTCGGCCATTGGATATCAAAATAGAGTTAAAGAAATAGTAAGAATTGTAAAGGAAAAAGACGCACAATTGTTGGTCATGGGCGCACATAAACATAAGGGCTGGAAGGACTATTTCTTTGGTGAAACCATCGAGGCAGTAAGGCATAGTGTGTCTATCCCTGTTTTAATAGTAAACGACTAATTTATTCCCTTTTTTACTAAGGATTATCATTCATTTTCTTGCTACATTTTGTACATTTGCGTACAAAATTTTAAAAGCTATGGGACAAAAAATTAAAGTAGCCAATCCAGTGGTTGAATTGGATGGTGATGAAATGACCAGAATTATTTGGAAGTTTATTAAGGACAAATTAATCTTACCTTATTTAGACATTGATATTAAATACTATGACTTAGGCATGGAGTATCGTGATGAGACCAACGACCAAGTGACGATTGATGCAGCTAACGCAATTAAGCAATATGGTGTAGGTATTAAATGTGCTACCATTACACCCGACGAACAAAGAGTAGAGGAGTTTAAGTTAAAGCAAATGTGGAAGAGTCCAAACGGAACCATTCGTAATATATTAGATGGCACCGTTTTTAGAGAGCCCATTGTTTGTAATAATGTGCCTCGTTTAGTGCCTAACTGGACAGCACCAATTTGTATTGGTCGTCATGCTTTTGGGGATCAGTATCGTGCTACCGATTTTGTTACTAAAGGAAAAGGAAAATTAACGGTGAAATTTGAAGGTGAGGATGGATCCGTACAAGAGTTTGAAGTATTTAACTTTAAAGGAGATGGGGTTGCATTAACCATGTACAATACAGACGAAAGTATTTATGGTTTTGCACGTGCTTGTTTTAACCAAGCCTTGGCAAAAAAATGGCCTTTATACTTATCTACTAAAAATACCATTTTGAAAAAGTATGATGGTCGTTTTAAAGATATTTTTGAAGAAGTGTATCAAGGAGAATTTAAGGCGAAATATGCGGAAGCAGGGATTACTTACGAGCACCGTTTAATTGATGATATGGTTGCAAGTGCATTAAAATGGAATGGTAATTTTGTATGGGCTTGTAAAAACTATGATGGTGACGTACAATCTGATACCGTAGCACAAGGGTTTGGTTCTCTAGGTTTAATGACTTCTACTTTAATTACACCAGACGGTAAAGTAATGGAAGCAGAAGCGGCACACGGAACGGTAACACGTCACTTCCGTGAGCACCAAAAAGGAAACAGAACTTCTACCAACCCAATTGCTTCCATCTTTGCATGGACAAGAGGGTTAGAGTTTAGAGGTCAATTAGACAATAACCAAGAATTAATACGTTTCTCTAAAGCATTGGAAGATGTATGTGTGGAAACTGTTGAGTCTGGTATCATGACCAAGGATTTAGCAGTATGTGTTCACGGAAATAAAGTGAGCCATGGCGAACACTATGTGTATACAGAGGAGTTTTTGGATGCATTGGATGCAAACCTTCAAAAGAAACTAGCGTAAAAGAATCAGAAACTAGCGTAAAAGAATCAGAAACTAGCGTAATAAATCCGCAGTTTTACTTGGTATATAAAAAACCCGATAGCTCATCACTATCGGGTTTTTTATACTGGTATGAATATCTAAATAAATTATAGATAATCCTTCAATTACTTCTTTTTCATTTCAGCACACTTGCCGTCCTTCATACATTCCTTTGTGCACTTATGTTTTGCTTTCGTTTCTTTTTTGCATTCAGTACATTTAGATTTGTCTTTACACTTGCCATCGCAATTAGCCATTGCAGATAAACTTAATGCAAGACCCAAGAACAAGATTGATATTTTTTTCATAGTTGTTATTTTAGAGGGTAAAATTAAAGAAAAAACGGTTAAGGTTTTATGATTTTTATCATTTTAACACTTCTAAAATTGGATTTCCAATGCTTCCACTAGGCATTTGAATACCTAAAAGGGTTGAAATAGTAGGGGCAATGTCCGTCATATAACTCATTCTATTTACATTCCCTTTTTTGATCCCTTTACCGTAAAAATACAAAGGGATATGAGAGTCATAGTTATAGAACACGCCATGACTCGCACCCGTTGGATAGCCATCAATAACGCCAGATTTTAACAATACGGTTAAATCACCACTTCTTTGTGGGGTGTATCCATTTAGTAACATTTCCCTAATTAATTGAGGCAATGGTGCTAAAGCTGCGTTTCTGTTATTTACCACTTGAAGTACATTAGGCTTGCGCTCCAAAAATTTAGAAATTAAATTGGTAAGTTGAGCATCGGTTATTTGTAAGCTATCCATTAACTTATGGTTAAAGTAAATAGTAGATTCATAAACACTGCTAATGAGTTCTTTTTTTAAATTATTGGTCGTTAAAAGACTATTTAAATCCTTTGCTAAATCGGCAGAAACGTAATAATCGGCAGGAAGTTTATTCTTTATTGCAAATCCTGGAATCGGCGCTATGGCATGGTCGGCAGTTAAAAATAGGGTGTAGTTGTCTTTACCAATTTGCTTGTCTAAATAAGCAAAAAAATCGGCCAACACCTCGTCTAATTTAATATATCCATCAAGTGACTCCCATGAATAAGGGCCAAAATTATGTCCGATATAATCAGGGGTAGAGAAACTTAAGGTAAGTAAATCAGTGATGGAGTCTGCACCTAAATGCTCATTTTGAATGGTTTCTTTTGCAAATTCAGTAATTAAATTATTTCCTTGTGGAATGGAGAATAATCTTTTATAATCCTTCCCAATTAATTTGGTTAAATCAAATGGGAAATTAATTTTCACTTTCTCGTCGTAAAACCCCGTCTCATAGGCGTTCACATCATCATCACAATTTTTTTCATACACTTCTTTTGGCAAACTTAAATTCCAACCTTGCTTATAATATTCGTCTACTTTATGTAAATTATTAAAATTGGTAGCCCATTGAGGTAAACTTTCTTGATAATAAGTAGAGGAAATCATATTGCCTGATTCGCCATCATACCAATAGGCAGCATTCGCAGCATGACCTGCAGGGATAATAGAACCTCTGTCCTTAAGGGATATACCAAATACTTTACTCTGAAAATTATTAGATAATTTCAATTCATCTCCAATGGTAGAAGTCCATAAGTTTTTTGGACTCATCTTACCTGAAGTCTGGTTATTACTTCCAATACTAGAAACAGATTTATCTTCTACACAATATTCCGTTTTACCTGTAAGATTATTAAACCAACTATTGCCTACAATTCCGTGAATAGCAGGAACCGAACCTGTAAAGATTGCAGCATGACCGGGGGCCGTTACAGTATGAACATAGGGGATTAGGGTGTAATTACAAGAAGCCCCTTCGTTCGCTAATTTTAAAAATCCATTTTTAGATTTAAAAAACGCACTATATCTATTCACATTGTCCCATCGCATTTGATCAATAACTATCCCAATGACCAATTTGGGTTTAGCATTGCTGTTGTTATTTTGTTGTTTTTGAGCAGAAGCTGTAAGCGTAAACAAAAAAATCATTGACAATATGAAAAGTCTCATAAGGGTTGGTTTTATTAGGCTGCAATTTACTGAATTATTAGTGCTTTAAAAGACAAAAAATGATTAAATTTGCATTACTAATTAATACTATATGGCAGACATTTTTGAGAGACTCATTAAAAACTACGGACCCATTGGTCAACATCGTGAAAGAGCGCATGGTTATTTTGCATTTCCTAAGTTAGAAGGTGAAATAAGCTCTAAGATGAAATTTAGAGGCCAGGAAATGATCGTTTGGAGCTTGAATAACTATTTAGGGTTAGCGAATCATCCTGAAGTACGTAAGGCAGATGCAGATGCATCTGCTCAATATGGTTTAGCCCTGCCGATGGGTGCGAGAATGATGAGCGGAAATAGTGATTTGCATGAGCAATTAGAAAAGGAGTTGGCCGAATTTGTATTTAAAGAAGATTCAATTTTAATGAACTATGGCTACCAAGGAATTATGAGTGCCATTGATGCAATATGTGGAAGACATGATGTAGTGGTATATGACGCAGAGTGTCATGCTTGTATTATTGACGGGTTAAGAATGTTGCCCGGGCATCGTTTTGTATTTAAGCACAATGATATAGAAGATTGTGAAAAGCAGTTACACCGCGCGCAAGCATTGCTGGACAAGCAACAGACAGGTGGGATATTGGTGATTACAGAAGGTGTATTTGGAATGGCGGGTGACCAAGGCAAGCTGAAAGAGATAGCTGCTTTAAAAGCGAAAGTGCCGTTTAGATTACTAGTGGACGATGCACATGGTTTTGGAACATTAGGTAAAACTGGAGCAGGTGCGGGTGAAGAACAAGGTTGTCAGGATGATATTGATTTATACTTTTCTACTTTTGCAAAAAGTATGGCTTCCATTGGTGCTTTTATGGCAGGGCCAAGAACTATTATTGACTATATCCGTTACAATATTCGGTCTCAAATATTTGCCAAGAGTTTACCAATGCCATTTGTAGTAGGAAATTTAAAACGCTTGGAACTTTTACGAACGCAGCCTATTTTAAAAGATACTTTGTGGAAAAATGCATTGGCTTTACAAAATGGGTTAAAAGAACGTGGCTTTGATATTGGTAAAACCGATTCAGTGGTAACCCCAGTTTATATGAAAGGTGGAGTAGAAGAAGCCACTGCCATGGTTATGGACATTAGAGAAAATTATAAAATATTTTGTTCTATAGTAGTGTATCCTGTAATTCCAAAAGGACATATTATTTACAGATTAATTCCAACGGCGGTGCACACCCAGGAAGAGATTGACTTAACCTTAAAAGCATTTAGTGAAACCAAGGCGAAGTTAGATGCGGGGGCATATAAAGCTTCTGAAATCCCGGATATGGCGAATAAGTAAATATTATTTTTTTTCAACTTCGTCTACTTCGTTTTTTAGTACTTCGATACTTACATTCAATTCAAATCCAATTAAGAGGATCAATGCATTCATGTATATTATTGTCATTACAACTAATACGGTACCGATAGAGCCGTATATTTTATTATAACTGCTAAAATTATTTACCCAGTAGGAGAATCCAAATGTAGTCAATAACATTAATCCAGTTGATAGGAGCGCGCCAGGAGAAATCAAAGGCCACTTTTCTTTAATATGCGGTGCATATTTATAAATAAATGCATTTCCATAAAATAGCAGTAATATAATAATTACCCATCTTAAGGAGTTCCAATAAGGTAGTATCGTACTTTGTTCTATATCAAAACCGCTTCTTAATAAAGAGGCCAATTGCTCCTGGCCAATAAGTACAAATAAACTTGCGAATACCAATAAAATTAATATGATGGTTAAACGAATGGCCCTCATTCTTTGATGTAAGAAAAAAGGTCTATTCTGCATAATGGATTTATCAAAGCTTCTAATAATACCCGTCATGGCATTGGATGCATAAAACAGAAGCAATAAAAAACCAAAGGAGAATATACCAACATGTTGGCTTAATAAGTCATTGATAATATCTACTATAAATTTATACGTACTAGAATTGGGGGCAATGTCCTTAAATAAGGTAAGTATCTGCTTTTTTACTTTAAATGCTTCTGGGAAATAGGGTATAATTGAAAAAAGAAATAAAAATCCAGCGGGCAAAGCCATTAATAAATTAAATGAAATGGCAGAGGCGCGATCGTAAACTCCAATGGTATTTAGTTGCTTTGATAAAAACCTAATTACCTGATACAAATTAATACCCTGAAAGCCTGGTATATATATGACCTTTGCTTTTTGTTTTAAAAACTGTATAGAAGGGCCAAATACGGTGATGAAGAGTGCCCGTATAACATTGAGTATTGTTTTAAATAAACTACTTTTTTTTCTTTTGTTGGTATTCATCTAATTTTTGCTGGTATTCCTTTGCAAATTTACTATGTTCTTTGTAATCAGCACTAAAATGATGGTAACCACTAAAGTCGGCCTTCGCTACAAAGTATAAATAATTGGTTGTAGGGGCATTAAGCACTAGGTCAATGGTTTTGGGGCTAGGGGTACAAATTGGACCAGGTGGTAGTCCCTTGTTTTTATAGGTATTGTAAGGAGATGGGTTGGTTAAATATTTATCATAAATCCGGGTAAGCGTAAAATCCTGCATGGCAAACTTGATAGTGGGACATGCCTGCAATAGCATACTTTGTTTAAGTCTATTTTGATATACGCTTGCTATGAGGGATTTGTCTGAATCATAGTTGGTTTCTTCGTCCACAATGGAAGCTAGGGTATACACTTCATTGGGAGTTAAGCCTTTCTGTTTTGCTTTTTCTAATCTATTTTTTGAATTCCAAAACTGTGTTTTTTGGATTTTCATTTTTTGCATCAAACCAGGCAATGAAGTTGTCCAATACATAGTATAGGTATTGGGAATAAACAAAGTAAGCAGCGTTGTCGTATCCACACCAAATGGTGCCAGTGAATCATTGCTATTAAAAAAGGTGGAAGCCGTTAAGCTATCCACAGATAAATTTTTTCCAATGAACTTTGAAAGCTCGGCGCGGGTTCTGATTTTATTAATCACTAAGTTCACCGTAGCTTGTTGATTATTTCTCATCATACGGATAAGGCTCAATAAACTTGTATTTTTTTTCACCAAGAATTTACCAGGTTTAATGCGGTCTTCCACATTAAATATTTTGGCTAATAAAAGAAAACTAGGCTTATCTAATATAATTTTTTTAGCAATCAGTGTGTCTGCTAGTTCAGACAAGCCCTGTTGATGATATTCAAAACTAGTTGTATCCTTCCCAAAATGGGTAGTGATAATGAAAACATTAATTGCCTCATAAAAAAGGAGGCCACTAATTAAAATCATTACTAATTTTTTCATAATTCAAAATACAATAAAAATCCCCATCTTTTTGAGATGGGGATAAATATTATATTATAAAATGTGATTGCGCGCGCAATTAATTTTTTTGCGTAGGAGGAGGAGGAGGTGTTGTATTTTGCTGAGTTGCTGGAGGAGGTGGAGGTGTTGCAACTGCTCCAGGAGTGGTATTTAATTTTTCAAATACATTTTTACCACTTCCGCTATTTCCTTTTGTTAAAAATAAGGTGGAAGTAATTGCTAAAATAGCAATCACGCTAGCAAAAATCCAAGTACCTTTTTCAAGTACATCGGTAGTTTGCTTTACGCCCATAAAATTATTAGACAATCCACTTACATTTGCATTTAATCCGCCGCCCTTTGGATTTTGGATTAATACAATAAAGCCTAAACCTACACAAGCAGTAATCATCAAGATTATAAATAAAGTAACCATATCTTATTGTTGTTTTAAAAGTTCTATTTGAGACGCAAAATAAACGGATTTTTCAGGAAAAATAAAACTTAATTTAGAATAGATGTCAATTGCTTTGCGTTTATTGCCCTGTTTGATCCATATTTCAGCCATCGCTTCGGTAATCACTTCGGTAGCATTATTAGCCTTTTCAGCTATAATTGCGATCATTTTCTCCTGTTCTTCGCCCATTTCAGCCAAATGCTGGGTGTTTCCCTCTTGATGCTTTAATACTTTCAGCCAAGCGGTAAAGCTCCTTAATTGCTTGGTAAATTTGTCCTGGGGAAGGCTAGCTAAGTCAATTTCTATGCCCTGCGCCTCAAAATAGTCCTTTACCATTTGAGGAGTCTCCTTCTCAAATTCAAGTGTTTCGGATACCAAGGGTTCTTGAAATTGAGCCAATTGTTCTGAAATGACGCTGATTAATTTTTCCTCATTTGGGGCAATTAGTTCTTCAGCGTCATCATTTCCTAGCCATTGATGTAAATGTAAAGCCGAAGGAAAATAGTTTACTGCTTTTTGAATTTGAGGTCCATATCCCATAGAGGCATCTAATGCATACTTTTTAGAAAGCAATAATTGTAAACTTGGACTATATGCATTTGCTTTG
>CAIOYQ010000003.1 GCA_903862505.1 uncultured Bacteroidota bacterium | reverse complement strand
TAGTGGTAACTATTCATTTTGGTACGAGTCATCTACTTTGATGGCGCGCCAAATGACGGATAAGAATAAAAAGAACGAAGAAAAGCGTGCTGCTTTATTAGATTTCATTGCACGATTCTCTGCGAATGCGAGTAAGAGTAAGCAAGCTACTTCACGTAAGAAAGCCTTAGAGAAATTAACCATCGAAGAAATTGAACCGTCCAACAGAAAGTATCCTGGTATTATATTTCAGCCACTTCGTGAAGTGGGTAATCAAATATTAAATGTAGAAAGACTTCAAAAACAAGTAGATGGACGTGTCTTATTTAAGGACGTTACTTTCTCGACTAGTAAAAATGATAAAATTGCATTTTTGAGTAAGGATGCATTGGCTATCACTTATTTCTTTGAAATTATTAATGGTAATGGTAAGGCGGATAGTGGAAGCTTTGAATGGGGAACTACCATTACAAAGGCTTACTTACCCATGGAGCATAACGAAGAATTTATAAAGCCATACACCTTAATGGATTGGTTAAGACAATTTGTGCCAGCAAATGTAACTGATGCCGACGAGCCTTTTATTAGAGGCTTCTTGGGTAAAATGTTATTTAGCGGGGACGATGTAATGAAAAAGACGGATGTATTGAGTGGAGGAGAAAAAGTGCGTTGTATGGTAAGCAAGATGATGTTACAAAATCCCAATGTGGTGATTTTGGATCAGCCAACCAATCACTTGGACTTGGAAAGCATCCAAAGCTTTAACGAGGGTTGCCAAAACTATCCAGGCATTGTTCTAATGACTTCTCATGACCATACTTTTATGCAAACCGTGGCCAATAGGGTGATAGAATTAACCCCAAAAGGCATCATTGATCGGTTGATGACCTTTGATGAATATATGGAGGATAAAAGGGTGCAAGAATTGAGGGCTGAAATGTACGCCTAGGCCAAATTTGTTGAATATAAGGCTAAGATTTTCAATGTTTTAGCAATATTTGAGACAAATTGGGCGTTTAGAATAAAAAAACTTTAAAAAAATGGGATAGTAAGGGTTATTTACATACCTTTGCCGTCCGTAAAAAATTATTTCTCATGGCTAGAGTATGTCAGATAACAGGAAAGAAACCGATGACTGGAAACAGTGTATCGCATTCTAATATTAAAACGAAACGTCGTTTTCTTCCAAATTTGCAAAAGAAGCGTTTCTATTTTATAGAAGAAGATCGTTGGATCACGCTTAAAGTATCTACTGATGCTTTAAGAACCATTGATAAAAATGGTTTAGCAGCTGTGGTGAAAGATTTAAGAGCTGCTGGAGAAAAAATCTAACAAGAAACTAAGTAATTAAGTATAATAATATACCATCATGGCACGTAAAGGAAACAGAGTTCAAGTAATATTAGAATGCACAGAGCATAAAACTTCTGGCATGGCAGGAACTAGCCGTTATATTACCACTAAGAACAAAAAGAACACACCAGATCGTTTGGAGTTCAAAAAGTATAACTCAATTTTGAAAAAAGTAACTGTTCACAAAGAAATTAAATAATCATGGCAAAAGCAGCATCTAAAAACGAGAAAGTAAAGGATCTTAATGCTTCTGCTGAAGCTAAAAACTGGACAAAAGTAATTAAAGCGATACGTAGCCCTAAAACTGGTGCGTATACTTTTAAAGAAAACATTGTTCATAAAGATAAAGTAACAGAATTCTTAGCCGCTAAGTAATTCAAATCCTTACTTTTCGTAACAGAAAATATTGAAAGCCTCACATGTTGAGGCTTTTTTTATGATTTTAATGCCTCTATGGGACTTTGTTTTTTTATGTAACTTTACAATATGAGTTTTTTAGGAAAATTATTTGGCAAGAAAGAAAAGGAAACCTTAGACCAAGGCTTAGAAAAAACCAAGCAAGGTTTTTTTGAGCGTATTTCTAAAGTAATCATTGGGAAAACTTCGGTGGATGACGAAGTGTTGGATCAATTAGAAGAAGCATTAATTGGTGCAGATGTGGGGGTGGATACTACACTAGCCATTATTGAACAAATACAAGAGCGTGTTAAGAAGGACAAGTATTTATCTACTTCCGAGCTTAATCATATTTTACAGGAAGAAATAGCAAAATTACTAGTGGACGCTCCAGTGGATCAACTGGGCTTTGTACCACCAGCCAATAAAAAACCTTATGTTATATTAGTGGTAGGCGTTAATGGAGTAGGTAAAACTACTACCATTGGAAAACTAGCCCATCATTATAAAGTGGCCGGTAACGAAGTAATTTTAGGAGCTGCAGATACCTTTAGAGCCGCTGCGGTTGATCAATTAACAATTTGGAGTGAAAGAGTAGGCGTGAACATAGTGAAACAAAATATGGGTTCCGATCCGAGTGCTGTTGCTTTTGATACCATACAATCGGCTATTGCAAAAAATGC
>CAIOYQ010000002.1 GCA_903862505.1 uncultured Bacteroidota bacterium | reverse complement strand
CGATTTGGGGCCATATTTAAACCCCAAAAACAGTGATTTTGTATTAAAAACGGTCATTTCGGGTGGTAGCGCAGTCCGCTAGCGTACAGGTCTGGGGGGCATATTAAAAGAACATTGTGCGCTAAAGCCACTTACTTGTTCATTGTCTCTAATACTTTACCTTCGCCCTATGAATTTTACCGACCTAAACCTAAATACATCCTTGTTTAATGCCTTAGCGGATTTAAAATATACAAAACCCACTACCATACAACATAGGGTTTTCCCTATTGTGATGTCGGGGAGGGACGTTTGCGGTATTGCTCAAACAGGTACCGGTAAAACATTTGCTTATTTATTACCCTGTTTAAAACAGTGGAAATTTGATAAAAACAAAGCACCACAGGTTTTAATATTAGTCCCAACAAGGGAATTGGTAGTGCAGGTTGTGGAAGCTGCAAAAAAGTTAACCAAGTACATGAATGTAACTTCAGTAGGTGTGTTTGGTGGAGTAAATATAAATACGCAAGCCATTGAAGTGGAAAAAGGAGCAGATTTAATTGTAGCGACTCCTGGACGATTGTTTGATTTAATCATGAATGGTTCCATTAAAACCAAGACAATTAAAAAGTTGGTAATAGATGAGATGGATGAAATGTTGAATTTAGGTTTCAGAAAACAAATCACCAATATCTTAGAATTGCTTCCTCAAAAAAGACAGAACCTATTATTTTCTGCAACCATTACCGAGGAAGTTGAAAAATTAATGGATGATTATTTTACTGCTCCAGAAAGAGTAGAAGCTGCACCAACAGGAACCCCACTTGAGAATATTATTCAAACAGGCTATGAAGTTCCCAATTTTAATACCAAAGTGAATTTATTAGAATTTTTATTGTCTTCCGATGAGACCATGACTAAGGTTTTAATTTTTGCGGCTACTAAAAGTTTAGCCGATCAATTATATGATAAGCTCATTGAATTATTTCCTGAAATAGTAGGTGTAATTCACTCTAATAAAGAACAGAATTATCGTTTTAATACGGTAAACCAATTTAAAGCTGGGGTATTTAAATATATTATTTCAACCGACGTAATGGCTCGTGGTATTGACGTTGCGGAAGTAACCCATGTTATTAATTTCGATACACCGGATGTTCCTGAGAATTATATACATAGAATTGGTAGAACCGGTAGAGCAGATAAAAAAGGGATTGCCATCACTTTTATGACGCCTAAAGAAGCAAAAGAAAGAATAGCCATTGAGTCTTTGATGAAACAACCTATTCCTGTTCAAACTTTACCTGCGCAGTTAGAAATATCTGAAATTTTAACCGAGGACGAAAAACCAAAAGTGAGAATGAAGATTATTCAAATTAAAGTACCTAAAAAAGAAGAAGCGGGGCCAGCCTTTCATGAAAAATCGTTAAAGAATCAGAAAGTAAATGTGAGAAAAAATCACAAAGATGACATGAAGAAGAAATATGGCAAACCAAAAAAAAGAAAAGCAAAAAAATAGTAATAAAAAAAGCCCTTAAATTATATTAAGGGCTTTTTTATATTCGTCCAAGTAGGTACTAGAATCTTTCAAAACTGCTAAAGAAGAAATTGCCTTCTATGGCAGCGTTCTCATCACTATCACTTCCGTGAACAGCATTTTCTCCAATGGAGCTTGCATATTTTTTACGAATCGTTCCTTCTGCAGCATCTTTAAAATTGGTTGCACCAATTAAGGCTCTAAAGTCTGCTACTGCATTGTCCTTTTCTAAGATCGCAGCAACGATAGGGCCGCTACACATAAATTCAACTAACTCGCCATAAAAAGGACGTTCTTTATGTACTTCGTAAAAGTTACCTGCCTGAGTAGGTGTCAAATGAATCCACTTCATTGCTTTTACAGCAAATCCAGCCTGTATGATTTGATCTAAAATAGCGCCAGTGTAACCTTTTGAGGTTGCATCGGGCTTAATCATGGTAAATGTTCTGTTGCTCATGAGGTTTTCTTTAAATTGTTTCTAATTGTGGGCGCAAAATTACACAAAAACATTGGATTTGCCTTAAATTTGTGCCCTTATGCAAACCATTGAACAGTTTTTTCCCGAATTAAGTAAACCTTTTAAAGGGATAATTACCTGTCATCAAAAGCCAGATGGGGATGCAATGGGTTCAAGTTTGGCTTTATATCATTTCTTAAAAAGCATGAGGCATGATGTAAAAGTAATTGCGCCTACCAATTGGGCTCATTTTTTAGATTGGATGCCGGGTGTCAATGAAGTCATTGATTTTGAAGCAAATAGAGCAATTTCTACTCAATATATGAATGAAGCTGATTTCATTTTTTGTTTGGATTTTAATATCCTACACAGAACTAAAAATTTGGAACCAGTAATTGTTCATTCAAAAGCAGTTAAAATTCTACTTGATCATCACCAACAACCGGATACGCCTAGTTTTGGTTTTGGAATTAGTGATGTGAAAAAGAGTTCTACCTGTGAAATGGTGTATGATTTTATAGTACAGTCAGGCCATAGCAATTTAATTAATTTAGACATTGCCGCTTGTATTTATACTGGGCTAATGACCGACACGGGTTCATTCCGTTTCCCTTCTACCACCGCTTCGGTGCATAAAATTGTTGCACATTTAAAAGAGTTGGGATTACAACATTCTATTATTCATGAAAATATTTTTGATCAAGGAAGTGAGGCACGTTTAAAATTTATGGGCAATGCCTTTTTGTATAGAATGCAAGTTTTCCCTGAATTAAATACGGCAATGATGGCGATCCCGAAAGCAGACATATATAAGTTTGAATTAAAGACAGGGGACACTGAGGGGTTGGTTAATTATTTATTATCTATTCATGGAATCAGATTTGCTGCCATCGTAATAGACAGAGAAGAAGAAAGAAAGTGGAGTTTTAGAAGCAAGGGAATGTTTGATGTGAATATTTTTGCGCGCAATCACTTTGAAGGGGGAGGTCATGCCAATGCAGCTGGTGGAAGGTCTTCTAAATCAGTGGATGAAACTGCAGCGGATTTCGTAGAAATTATAAAAACATATAAAAATCAATTAACACAATAAATAAAAAATGATAAAATCAATACTAAAATTAATGCTTGCAATTGTTTTATTTGCAAGCTGCTCTCAGACTGAGAAAGCGCCATCGGGTATGGCTTTCAAAATTACTCATGGAAGCGGCAATGAAAAATTAATTCAACAGGGACAAATTATTAAGTTCAATGTAGAATATAGATTGAAAAAAACTACTGGAAATGATTTCAAAAGATTTTGGAATTGGGTAACAGGTAAATCGCCAAAAGATTCAGTTTTACAAACTACGATTGGTAAAATGCCTGCATATATTCAGTTTGATACCGCTAGAATGAAAGCAATGAAATATGATTTCCCTGAATTTCTCGCTAAATTAAGAAAAGGCGATAAAGCTGAATTTTCATTAAGTATTGATACTTTGGAAAAACTGGGTGGTATTCAGATTAATGATATTTTCAAAAAAGGGGATTTCATAGTAGGTGAGGTAGAAATTCTAAATGTATTTGCAACTCCTGAAATGGCAACTGCCGATCGGGATAAAGAAGTTGCCTTAGAAAAAGTAAAACTAAACAAGCCAATTAAAGATTACTTAGCAAAAAATAAGATCAACGCTAAAGAAACACCAGAAGGTGTATTTGTAGTGGTGAAAACATTAGGAGATACCTCTAATAAAATTGATGCTAGTAAAGAGGTGAGTGTTAATTACAAAGGTTATAATTTAAAAGGCGAAGTTTTTGACACCAATATTAAACCAGGTGATGCAACCGCAAAACCATTTGATGTAAGAATTGGTGAAAACGGGGTAATACCGGGCTGGGAAATTGGACTTACTTATTTTGGGAAAGGCGGTACGGGAACATTATACATTCCTTCTTATTTAGCTTATGGCGAAGCAGGTTCAGGCCCAGTTAAGCCAAATGAAAATATCGTTTTTGATATTGAAATTGTTGATATTAAGGTAAAACAAGCAATGCCTCAACAAGGTAATAATGCAATAATGGATCAATTGAATGAGCAAATCAAAGCTTCAAAAGGAAATAAATCAGCCAATCCTGCTGACAAGAAATAGTATTTATATTAAAATTTTTACCAGCGGAGCCTCGAGACATTGTTTCGGGGCTCTTTTGATTGATAGGAATAAAGTGAATTAAGAAAGTAAATGAATTAAATCAATGGCTTCTTTCGCTTCTTTCACATCATGTACTCTCAGGATATGGGCACCATTTAAAAGTCCAACCGTGTTGACTACTGTGGTACCATTAATGGCTTCATCAGCAGTAATATTTAAAGTTTTATAAATACTAGATTTCCTTGACACACCTAATAAAATTGGCAACCCTAAGACTTTAAGTTGTTTTAATTCCTTCACCATCGTGAAATTTTCTTCAATGGTTTTGCCAAATCCAAATCCAGGATCTATGACCCATTGCTCAATTCCATAGGCAGCGAGTGCTTTCTTTTTTTCTTCAAAAAATTCAATAAGGTCTTTCATAATATTTTCCCTTTTGGGAACCTCATGCATGGTTTCAAAACTGCCCGTTATATGCATACCAATATAGCCCGCATTATGAGCAGCTACTACTTTATACATTTTGTTGTCGAAATTTCCACAACTAATATCGTTTACAATATTGGCACCTGCTTTTAAAGCCTGATCTGCAACTTGACTATTAAAAGTATCTATGGAAATAAGTGTATTAGGAAAATGGCTCCTAAGGGCTTCTATTACTGGGACTATATTTTTTATTTCATCGCTAGTATTAATAAATTGGGCACCAGGCCTTGTACTTTGTCCACCAATATCTAAAATAGGAGCCCCTTCATGTATAAATTTCCTAGCTTTTTCCAAAGCCAAATCCACTGAATTTACCCGGCTTGATGCATAAAAGGAATCGTTGGTCACATTTAGTATTCCCATTATTTGAGGGACTTCTATTTCCCAGGTGCTATTTTGAATAGGAATTTTGAACATAGTTTTATTTTAAGGGCGTTATGCAGTATCTTGCATGGGTTCAAAGTTATTAACTAACCACGAAATTTGTACTTTTTTAATGAGCCAAACTTCTTCACAATTTGATCAAGCAATTGCTTCTTGTAGCGATATCTTTATAAAGAAAACCAAGGATTATGGGACTGCTTGGAGAGTACTTCGTATCATTTCGGTGGTGGATCAAATTTTCATTAAAGCTTTAAGAATAAGAACCATTCAGGATCTCGGCACTCAAAAAGTAGGGGACGACATTAACGATGAGTTCAAGGGCATTATTAATTATTCAGTAATTGGGCTTATACAGTTAAAATTAAATGATCCAAAAGTAGAAGACCTTCCAGTGGATCAAGTGCAAAATTTTTATAAAGAATATGTAGAATTTGCCAAGAATACCATGTTGGACAAAAACCATGATTATGGGGAAGCCTGGAGAGATATGAGTCAGGAAAGCTTCGCCGATTTAATATTGGTTAAATTATTGAGAATTAGACAAATCTTAAACAATGAGGGCAAGACACTTATTAGTGAGGGTATTGATGCCAACTTTGTAGACATTTTAAATTATGCAGTTTTCGCTTTAATTCTTATTGAAGAACGGAAACATTAATATTTTTACTCATTACTTATAATATCTATTTTATGCAAACATTTCTAAAAATATTGCGATGGAGTGTTGGCCTATTGTTTATATTTTCTGGATTGATTAAAGCCAATGATCCTTTAGGACTTAGTTATAAAATGCAAGAATTTTTTGATGTTTGGGGTATTGGATTTATTTCCGATAACATGAGCTACTATTTTGCGGTGATGATGAATGTTTTTGAAATTGTTGCAGGCATTGCACTCTTAATAAAATTTCCCTATAAACAAACATTATGGTTGCTTTTAGTTTTAATTGTGTTTTTCTCTTTCTTAACAGGATATGCATTATTCTCAGGGAAGATTAAAACCTGTGGTTGTTTTGGAGATTGTATTCCATTGACGCCTAAAACTTCATTTATCAAAGATATTTTATTATTAATAGCGATACTTATTTTATTGTTCTATCAGAAAAAAGTAAAATCAAAAATTAAACCTGCTTTGGGGGTATTTGTTTTACTATTAGCAACAGTAGGAGTAAGTTATGGGCAATATTTTGTGACCATGCATTTGCCAATCATTGATTGCTTACCTTATAAAGTAGGGAATAACATTTCAGAAAAAATGAAACTCCCTCCAGGTGCTGTCCCAGATAGTACTATTATACAAATGGAATTTGTTAAAAATGGGAAGTCCTATTTTTTTGATGCAACGAATTTCCCTGAAAATTTTGATGACTCTTATGTTTATAAAAGCAGAAAAGATGTTGTCAAAAAGGGAAATGGCTTAAAAGCGGAAATTGTAGACTTTAATTTAAGTACGCTATCCAATTTGGATACGACGCAAGCTTTATTTACCAGTCCTAATCCTTATGTATTGGTTTTTGCTGGTACGATAGACGCTAGCATTCCTTGGGATTATTTATTAACAGCTTTACATGCAAAACATAAGGATATTTACATTGTGACAGCAGATAAAACTGGTGCAACTCGTTTATTATCAAAAGAAAATATTCTAATTGCTGATAACACAATGATTAAAACTGCCGCGAGAGTATGGCCTACCATTTTTGTAATGAATGGACCGGTGATTATGCAAAAGAAAAGCTATTTGGATTTAACTAAATAACAAATAAATAGATATAATTCGATTTTAGTAGTAACTTAGGATAACAACTTAAACAATTTGTTATGAGTAAAATTAAAGAAATACTACAAAAAAAGGGACCCGTTTTTAATGTGGTTACCCCTGACACAAAAGTGGTGGATGCTTTAATCATTATGAAAACAGAAAATCTAAGTTATGTGGTAGTTATGCAAGATGGTAATTATTTAGGTATTATGTCTGAACGTGATTATACCCACAAAATTAAATTACAAGGAAAGAAATCAGAAACGACCACTGTGAAAGATATTATGTCATCTGATTACCCGGTGGTTGGTTACGAAGAAGATTTGCAAAGATGTATGGTGCTTATGAATGTATATAAAACAAGGTATCTTCCCATTTTTAATGAAATGAATTTTCAAGGAATTCTAACGATGAATGATTTAATGAGAGAAGTGATTGCGAATGACGATTTAACAAAACCAAATTCGAGTAATTTATAAGAATTTTATTTTTATAAATCAATCATTATTTAATGATCACTTCGTTGATCATATTTTCACCCATTTTCTCATTGACTCTTTCAATGATTTGTACTTTCTGAAATCCAAGTTCATTTTTTAAAGGACCTACACTGGTTTCAATAAAAAGCTTCTTGTCAAAAATATAAATTTTATCTGTGTATTTTGCGATGGTGGTACCCATAATTTCACCCCAAACTTCTTCAATTTGAGCAGCACGAATTCCATTCTTAATCTTGCTACCTTGAACAAATTGCTTTAATGCATCCCCTAATTTAAATAATGCCATAGACTGTAATTTACAGTTTAATTATTTTATAATTCAATCAATTGATAACTATCTAAATACTTGCCTAAAAGATCTGCAACCCTTTCTTTATGGGTATCTGTAATAAATACCTGGCCATCTGTGGAGTGACTTACCCAATCTAATAATTGAATCATTCTTTGCTCATCTAATTTTTCAAAAATATCGTCCATCAACAAGATAGGGGAGAAGCCTTTATTTTCCTTAATGAGCTTCCACTCCGCTAAACGTATAGCAAATAATAAACTTTTTCTTTGTCCTTGAGAAGCTTCTTGTTTAAATGGTTGAGATTGTATCGTAATAATTAAATCGTCCTTATGAATACCTACATTGGTTCTTTGTAATATTTGATCCTTTGCTAAAGATTGATTTAACAAATTGTCAAAGGAGTCCTGATATAATTGGGATTGATATTGAATATCAATGTCATCTTTTTGACCTGCAATATGTAAATAAAGGGAAAGTATTTCTGGCAAATACTTATTTATTAATTCTTTACGATAAGTATAAACAATGTTACCATTCTCAATGAGTTGTTCATTAATTGTTTCCAATAATACTGGATCGATATAACCAGATTCTGCTGCATTTTTCAATAAGCTGTTTCTTTGAATCAGTACTTTATTATATAGTATTAAATGTCTTAAATAAGTTGGATGCATTTGTGACAACAAACTATCCATCAATTTTCTTCTTTCTTCACTAGAGCCTGTGATAATTTGCACATCGTCGGGTGCAATCATGACACAGGGAATCTTACCTATATGTAGTGATAATTTTGTGTAAGGTTCTTGATCAAAATAAAACTCTTTTTTTAAGTTCTCTCTTAAAATACAAGTAATAGGAACGCAATCTCCTTTAATGTCATAAGTTCCTTCCACACGCATCCCTTCATGTGCATGATGCACATTTTGCGCATCTGGACGACTAAAATAACTTTTAGTAAAAGACAAATAATAAACTGCGTCTAATACGTTGGTTTTTCCAGTGCCATTGGGGCCAACAATACCCACAATTCTGTCCGTAAAGACAAACTGCTTTTGGATATAATTCCTAAATTGGACCAAAGAAAGTTGTTGAAGGCGAACCATGGGTGCAAAATACATAAGAAAAAGCTGTAATTTTATTCAAATTTTAATGGTATGACTCTTATTAGCGAGCAACAGTTGCCAAGTATCATAAAAAGGCTTGCACACCAAATATTAGAAACTTATCCTGGGTTAACCAATGCAGTAATTGTTGGTCTCCAACCTAGGGGGGTGTATTTAAGCGATCGTATTGTTGCAGCCCTGCATCAGGAAATTCCAGCTGAGCAGGTGATTTATGGAAAATTGGATATTACTTTTTATAGGGATGATATTCGAAGGGAGTTACATTTGCCTACCGAAACCGATTTGCCGTTTAGTATTGAGGGGAAAACGGTGATTTTAATAGACGATGTACTTTTCACGGGTCGAACCATTAGAGCTGCATTAGATGCTTTGTTGTCCTTTGGAAGGCCATCAAAAGTAGCTTTATGTGTGCTAGTGGATCGTAAACCAAGCCGTGAATTACCCATTCAACCCGATTTTTCAGGGAAAGAAATGGACACTTTGACCTCACATAAGGTAAAAGTAAGATGGATGGAGAATGACGGTGTAGACGATGTTATTTTACTTGATGCATAGGTTTGTATTTAATGTTTATGCAATAGGGCATTGTTAGTTGAAAAAATTATATTAATTTTGTTTTTTAATGGCACTATCTACCAAACATCTTCTTGGTATCAAAGACCTCAATACTGAGGATATCCAACTCATTTTATCTACGGCAGGTCAGTTTAAAGAAGTTTTACAAAGACCCGTAAAAAAAGTACCCAGTTTAAGAGACATTAATATTGTTAATTTATTTTACGAAAATTCCACAAGAACTAGGATCTCTTTTGAATTGGCGGAAAAAAGACTGTCTGCAGATGTAGTCAACTTTACCGTTTCAAGTTCCTCTGCAGCTAAAGGGGAATCCCTTTTAGACACCGTTAATAATATCCTAAGCATGAAAGTGGATATGGTGGTGATGCGACATAGTGCATCTGGTGCACCACATTTTTTAGCAAAGCATATAGACGCAGCCATTATCAATGCTGGCGATGGCATTAACGAACACCCTACGCAGGCATTATTAGATGCTTTTTCAATGATAGAGAAGTTTGGTTCCCTAAAAGGACTTAAAGTGGCCATTTTAGGAGATATCATGCATAGCCGCGTTGCACTTAGTAATATTTATCTTTTAAAGAAAATGGGAGCTGAAATTATGGTTTCCGGACCACCCACTTTAATTCCACCCTACCTTCAAGCAGCCATGGATATTAAGGTAGAATACAATATAGACAAAGCGTTGGCTTGGTGCGATGTAGCCAATGTACTTAGAATACAGTTAGAGCGCCAAAATCAGCCTTTATTCTCTAGTTTAAGGGAATATAATCTAGCTTATGGTATTACCATGGAAAGGCTTAATAAGCTTAATAAAGAAATAGTCATTATGCATCCTGGACCAATTAATAGAGGGGTAGAAATGGACAGTGATGTTGCAGATAGCAAACATTCTATTATTTTAGACCAGGTAGAAAATGGAGTAGCGGTAAGAATGGCCTGTTTATACCTTTTAACGGGTAGGTCAAATCCAGCCTAATACTTGTTTGTTTTAACAATTTCCTTATTTTTAACGCATGCAAAGAATCTGTTTATTTCCAGGCACTTTTGATCCAGTAACATTAGGTCATATTGACATCATTAATAGATCCTTACCCTTATTTGATAAAGTAATTGTGGGTATTGGTATGAATGCGGCTAAAAACCCCATGTTTTCTGCCGATCAAAGACGCACATGGTTTGAGGAAATTTATAAGAATGAACCTAAAGTAGAAGTTGCTATCTATGATGGGCTTACCGTTAAATATTGTCAAGAAATTGGAGCCCATTTTATTTTAAGAGGCATTCGCTATGTAAGTGATTTTGAATATGAGAAAACAATTGCAGATGCGAATAGAACGATGGATAGGAATATAGAAACTATATTTTTAACCGGAGAGCCTAAATATACTTCCGTAGCATCCACTATTGTTAGAGATATTATTAGAAATGGTGGAGATGCTTCTCCTTTTTTACCACAGGAAGTGAATAATACATTAAATCACGTGTAGCATTTTCTTACTACATTTCCTTAATCCAATTTATTCAGTTTTATTCTAAATTTTTCTACCACCTCTAAAATAGTAGGATAGGTATGATTCAAGCAATGTCTTGCTTTGTCCAGCGATAGCCATTCAATTTTTTCAATGTCCTCCGTTAATTGTGGTATACCCTCTTGCAAATTTGGGATAGTCATATGAAACCAATAAGTTCTTTTAATTACTTCTTCATTTAAGTATGTATCAAAATAAAGATGATTGGTAAAACATAGCATATCATGTAACTGTATATTGCTAATTCCAGTTTCTTCGGCTACTTCTCTTACTGCACAGGTTTGTATGGTTTCCCCCTCGTCTAATTTCCCTTTAGGTAAATCCCAAAAACCGCGTCTAAAAATCCATAAAATTTCCCCCTTTGGGTTGGTCACCAATCCACCTGCTGCAATTATTTGACTTGACATAAAAATGTGTATAGTATTTAGTAACTATTCGTGTAAAATTAGCATTATGCCATTAATTTCGTGTCAATTATACAGGTTATTATGACAAACGAAAAAGCAGTAGCAGAAAAATTACTTCAAGTAGGTGCCGTAAAGTTAAGTCCTAAGGAACCCTTTACCTGGGCAAGTGGATGGAAAAGTCCTATATATTGTGATAACCGTAAGGTTTTGTCTTTCCCTTATGTACGTGACTTTATTAAAAGTGAAATGTGTAATGTAATCTTTGAAAAATTTGAAGGTGCCGATATGTTAGCTGGGGTAGCAACTGCGGGTATTCCCTGGGGTGCAATGGCAGCGGATCAATTAAAGCTTCCCTATATTTATGTGCGTCCAAAACCAAAGGAGCATGGATTAACAAATCAAATAGAAGGCGCTTACGCAAGCACTAATAAAATTTTAGTAATAGAAGATTTAATTTCCACAGGAAAAAGTAGTTTACAAGTTGTAGATGTATTGAGAAATGCAGGATTAGAAGTTGTAGGGATGGTATCCATATTTAATTATGGTTTCAACATTGCCGAAGAAGCATTTAAAGCGGCTGGAGTTCCATTTTATTCCTTAACAAATTATGCAAGCTTGATAGCGTTGGCAGTGGAGAAGGGAGATGTGGATGTAAGTACGCAGGAAACATTAATGCAATGGAGAGAAAGTCCTTCCACTTGGAACCAATAAAAAAGCTTGCTAAAAATGTTGTTTACTTATTAATTTGTTTTTGTATAGCGTTTACAATATCTCTTACTGCTTCTTCTTTTAAATTAAAAGTTTTAGTGGTTGTATAATTTATCGCAATCTCTTTTGTAAATATCCCCTTCGATACCGTTGCGTTTCCGATCACCACAATTTTAAAAGGCTTATTAAACATTATGTCAACACTGTACGTTAAGATAGAGGACAATGCAATTTCTACTTTTGCTGGTAACATAAAATTTGATGCGGCTGGGACTTCTATATTGGTATCTAACAGGTAGTGCGTTAATTTTTTGTCATTGATGAAAATATCACAATCAATTTTTTTTACAATCACTCCAAAATTATTTGGATTATAACACTCCAGTTGAGCATTAAACACATTTTCTTTAATACCTAATTTCTCCACTTTAAAGGACTTTACGCTCTTAATCTCAAAAGATTTTGGTTCGGCACAACCCGATAAAACCAGTATAAATACCAAACCCACTAAACTAAATGAACGCATTGTATAAATTTTCATAAAATTAGTAGGTATTTGGAGAATGTAAAAATATATTTACATAAGTTTTTGTTAAGCATGTATACAACCGATTTACAATATTTTGGCACCATTCAGTTTATTCAATCTTTAATGATTGAAAGAAAAATTCATTTTGACCATTTACATGCCTATTCAAAAATGAGTTTTAAGAACAGAACCATCATTGCAACGGCACAAGGTGCTTTAGGGTTATCTATCCCAGTTATTGGAGGTCGAGATCAGAAACTGCCCTTTAAAGACATAAAGATTGATTATCAAAATGCCTGGAACAAACAACATTTAAAGGCATTGGTGTCTAATTATAAAAGATCGCCTTATTTTGAATATTACGAGGCAGATCTTGAACAGGTATTCAATACAAATTCTGTTTTTCTAGTCGATTATTTAATACTCATCAATGAATGGGTCAAAAAGCAATTGAAAGCCAATTGGGTGGTTATTGAAATAGATACTCCCATAGCGCCTAGAACTTTTGATCCCTGGGTACCTAAGAACTATGATCAAATACCCAATCCCATTATATATCAACAGGTATTTGAGGAAAAAACTGGGTTCCTTCCTAATTTATCAATACTGGATTTGTTGTTTTGTTGCGGAGGTAGGCAAGCTAGTGCTTTGTTGATGCCTTCTTAAGTATTCCTCCGCCCATTTTTCATACTCAATGATATCAGCCCACTCTTTACTATTCATTAAATAGTCAAAGGCTTCATTTTTATCCTCTGCTTTTGAAAGCTTTTGAGAAAGGATGGTACGTTTAAGTTGATAACTTTTAATGATAGAGGATAATAATAAACGCTCTGCAATTAAATTATCTACTGAATCAATATCATTCGTGTAATTGGCAAACTGAATCGGGTTTTCAAACTTTTTAATCCAGTTCCTGGTTTCATTTAATAACACGTCAAAATTTGTATGGGTTGTGGAGCTTGGTTCATTAAAATTGTTATTCATCTGGGCCTCCGCTTCTATATTTACTATTTTTTTATTTCTTTTCTTGTTTTGTTTTATTGCGACAGTAGTAAGTTTTACTTTTTTGATAACTTCTTTGTTCGCTTTACTTTGTTGCTCACTAACAACCACCATTGAATTAGATTTTTTATTTTCCTTAGGGGCATTCGAAATAAAAATACTAGCTATTAGTGTACTTAGTACAAATAGGATGGTGAGAAAGGATAACTGAAACCGATGATTATGTTTATATTTTAAATTGTTAATACTTTTAATACGCGTTAATAGTTCATGCTCATTATTGTTAACAGCCCCCATTGCAAAACCGGTCATATTGTTTTGAGTATGATAGGCTAACTGATAAAGCGCCTTTGAGTATATAACTGGGTTGTTGCTATGATTGATTACAAATTGATCACAGGCTAGTTCTCTTAATAAGTTTATTCTATTGGTAATTAAATAACAGAATGGATTAAACCATAAAAGTATTTTAGAAATCTTTATGAATAAGTTTACTAAGTAATCATTTCTAATGATATGCGCTAACTCATGAATTAAAATTAATTTAATTTCTTCGTTACTTAAATGATTGTAAATAGACAATGGCAATAAGATGATAGGTTCCATAAAACCAAACACCATGGGAGAGCTAACTTTCTCACTTAAGCCAATTCTTAAGTTACTAGGGATGTTTACATGAGTTCCTTCTAATAGCTTGAGCCAGTGAGACTGTGTTGCATAATTACCAGATTGCTTTAATTGGTGCAATTTATTTACTTGTATCATAAAATGAATCAAGTAAAGGAATAGTCCTATTAAATAAATAACGCCAATATATATGAATAAAGGATTAGTAGGACTTAGTATTATAGAATTAATTGGGTTTATTTGAAAGCTAATTATGGAATTGGAATGAGCAGTAAATACATCCAATAAGAATAAACCACTTGCAATTGTTTGAATGGCTACAGCCAATACAAATAATTTTTTTGTACCTAGCTTTAATACATGCTCAGCAAATTGGTAGGCCATCCATAAGATGCCTAGTAATAAAATATTGTTGAATATAGCCTGTGGGATATTTGATAAATAAAACATGACTAAAATTTACGATTGCTAAATTTGTGTATGATTTATTTTGAATCTTTTTTCTCTAAATGTTCTATTAAATCTTTTATCTCTTTTAAATCGGTTGAATTTGTTTGGTGATTACCCAACGCTTGCATTACCAACTGAGCTGTATTGCCACTAAATAGCGTTTTAATCATTTTACCTACATATTGCTCCTGGGCCTTTGATTGTTCAAAATTTGGGGTGTAAATATGTGTTTTTGAAGACTGATCACGGGTAACCATGCCTTTTTCATGCATAATTTGCATGAGTTTGAGGGTAGTGGTATAACCTACTTCCTTGGTTTGGAATATTACATTATGTACATCTCTTACTGTTGCATTTTCTTTTTCCCATAAAATGCTCAATATTTCTAACTCGCTTTCGGTAGGTTTAAAGGCTTTACTCATAGTATTACGATTGAATTCGTAAGCAATCTACTTTAACCCAATGATAATACAAAAAAAATCCCCCCGAAATTTCGGAGGGATCTTGTTAAAATTTATTGAAAATTTAATTATTTCTTCTGAATCAAAGTGCTGTATTTGGCGTTTTGTTCATCGGTTAATGGTTGACCATTTACGATGATTTTGACATTGTTTACTTCTTTACTTACTTTATCAGTACTTTTTAAAATACCATCCTTTGTTAAAGCATCAATCAACACCTTAGGATCTGCTGAAATGGTTAAAGTATTTGCAGTAGCAGTGGCGTTGTTATTGATTTCTACAACTTTCATTTCTATTGATTTTGAAATGATTTGCTTCTTAGCCCCTGAATTTTTATTGATGTCCATTTTAGCTAAAGTAGGCGCTAATACTAATGATACAATTGACATTAATTTAATTAAGATATTCATAGAAGGACCAGATGTGTCTTTAAATGGATCTCCCACTGTGTCACCTGTTACAGAAGCCTTATGTGGTTCAGATTTCTTATAGAACATTTCACCGTTGATCTCAACCCCTTTTTCGAAAGATTTTTTAGCATTATCCCAAGCACCACCTGCATTGTTTTGGAAAATACCCATTAATACACCACTTACCGTTGCACCGGCTAAGAATCCACCTAAAGCTTCAGCACCCATTGTAAAACCAATTAAGATAGGAGAAATGATGGTGATGGCACCTGGTAACATCATTTTCTTTAAAGACGCCTCAGTAGAAATAGCCACACATTTATCATATTCTGGCTTACCTGTACCTTCCATAATACCTGGAATGGTACGGAACTGACGACGTACTTCCTCTACCATTGCCATTGCAGCTTCACCCACCGCACGAATGGCTAATGAAGAGAAGATGAATGGGATCATACCACCCACAAATAATGCTGCTAATACGGGTGCTTTATAAATATCAATACTTTGATTGTCTGCTGGTAAGGCAACGCCTACAAAGGCTGCAAATAATGCTAAGGAAGTTAATGCAGCAGATGCAATGGCAAAACCTTTACCACTTGCAGCAGTTGTATTTCCTACGGCATCCAAAATATCTGTTTTTTCTCTTACTTCAGCTGGTAACTCACTCATTTCCGCAATACCACCTGCATTGTCTGCGATAGG
>CAIOYQ010000001.1 GCA_903862505.1 uncultured Bacteroidota bacterium | reverse complement strand
TATGGTAGAAGCTGGTAATATGGTAGGACCAAGAATTTATTCAACGGGGCCTGGTGTTGGTTATTGGTCTTATAATTTAAAAGACTCTGCACAAGCAGAATCCGTTTTGTCTCAGTATTCAAAATATTTTAATACCAAGTACATTAAAATGTATTTAGTGGGCAATAGAAAACAAAGACAATGGGTGATTCAAGCAGCGCAACATCAACAATTAATGCCAACTACCGAAGGCGGTTTAGATTTTAAATTAAACATGACGAACCTATTAGATGGTTATCCTGGACACGAACACTCTATTCCTATTTACCCATTATATAAGGATGTCATCAACACCCTTGCAGTTTCTAAAATGACCGTAACGCCTACCTTATTGGTTTCTTATGGCGGACCATGGGCAGAAAATTATTTTTATGAAAACGAGAATCCTTATAGCAATGAAAAAATGCAATTCTTTACGCCTTATGAGGAATTGGCTTCTAAATCCCGCAGACGTCCCACTTGGTTTTTACCAGAAGAGCATGTGTTTCAAAAGCATGCAATAGGCATGAAAGATTTAGTGGAAGCAGGTGGATTAGCGGGCGTGGGAAGTCACGGACAGTTGCAAGGGTTGGGTTATCATTGGGAACTTTGGTCCATACAAAGTGGTGGCTTGCGTAATATAGATGCATTAAAAGTAGCAACTATTTTAGGTGCAGCAGGATTGGGATTAGATAAAGACTTGGGAAGTATTGAAACAGGTAAATTGGCCGACTTAATAATCTTAGATAAAAATCCATTGGAAAATATTCGTAACACTAATTCAGTTAGATACGTAATGAAAAACGGACGTTTATACAATGGTGAAAATTTAAATGAAACCATAACGGGTACGAGACAACTAGATCGTTCTGAGTGGTTGGAAAATAAGCCTGTTAAAAATACTACTGTAAAAGATTAATTTGTAAGTTTAAAAACTAAATGATTATATATGAAAAATTCACGAAGATCCTTTTTAAAAAATAGCACCATGGCTTTAGTAGGTGCCGGCTTTTTACCAAAAGTATTACAAGCTGCAAATTTAGCACCCGCTAAAAAAATATCATTGATTGGTATTCAATTATATTCTGTAAGAGCAGATATGGCCAAGAAACCATATGAAACCCTGAAAGCATTGGCTAATATGGGTTATCAATATGTGGAGCATGCTAATTATATAAACAGAAAATTTTATGGATACAAGGCTACTGAATTTAAAAAGGTATTAAATGATTTAGGATTGTCCATGCCAAGTGGTCACACTGTGATGAATATTGATCATTGGGATAAATCAAAAAATGATTTTACAGATGCCTGGAAGTATACGGTAGATGATGCAGCCACACTAGAACAGGAATATGTTATCAGTCCATCTATTGATGAAAAACTACGTCGTAGTTATGATGGATTAATGTTACAATTAGACATTTTTAATAAATCAGGTGAGTTGTGTAAAAAACATGGAATGAAGTTTGGTTATCATAACCACGAATTTGAGTTCACCGAAAAAATAAATGATACACTTATGTATGATTTAATTATGAATAATACAAACCCTGAATTGGTGATTCAACAATTAGATTTTGGGAATATGTATGGTTCTGGTGGCCGCGCTAAGGAATGGCTTGATAAATACCATGGCCGCTTCCCATCCCTTCATGTTAAAGATGAAATAAAAGTGGATGGCAGAGGCGAAATGAATGACGGACATGATAGCACAACTATTGGTGATGGTCTAGTAAACCCTAAAATGCTTTGTGAATTAGCAAAGCAAGTAGGTGGTGCACATCACTTTATCATTGAACAAGAGTCTTATCAAGATAAAACTCCACTAGAGTGTGCTAGAATTAATTTAGCCACTATGAATAAATGGGGATTGGTATAAAAACCAAATTTCCCTTTAACAGCTTGTCCTGTTGGAGATAAAAAAGCACAATCATCATGGTTGTGCTTTTTATTTTTACTAACTTTAAGTACTTATCTAAAATTGATTTTATGAAGCATTTACGTTACGGTATTTCATTTGTCTTATGTATACTTGTTACATCTACAAGTATTGCTCAAAAAGCAAATATTTCAACTACGCAAAATAGTATTGCCGCCGAAAAAGTAAGATGGGAAAAACATGTAGCTCAAACTACCATTATAAGAGACGAATGGGGCATTCCACATATTTATGGAAAGACGGATGCAGATGCGGTATTTGGATTGATGTACGCACAGTGTGAAGAAAATTTTGAGCAAATAGAAAATAACTATTTAGAAATGCTGGGACGTACTGCAGAAAAAGGAAATAAATTGCCGGCTACAAACAATGGCGATAGATATGCCGATTTAATGATGCAATTAATACAGGATAGCGTTGAAGCCATTAAAGATTATAATAATAGTCCAGAATGGTTTAAAAAACTATTGGTTGCTCATGCCGATGGAATAAATTATTATTTATCAAAACATCCTCAAGTACATCCTAAGATTTTATTTAACTACAAGCCTTGGTATCATTTAATGTGGACTGACGGAAGTGTTTCACCTACGCGTTATGGAGGAATTAAAAGAAAAGATGTTTTTGATTTTTATAAAACACAGGATGCATCTCTTGGAAATTTAATCCCAAAAATATCAAATAGTAAAATAAATAGTAGCGAGGAATTTGAAGAAAATGATTGGGTGAGCATTGATGATTATGCAGTAGAAGAAAAAACACTAAAAGGATCCAACGGTTTTGCTATTGCACCCAAACATAGTAAAAATGGGAATGCCTTACTATATATTAACCCCCATGTTCCTTTTTATTTCAGATCCGAAATGCATATGGTCAGTGAAGAGGGATTAAATGTATATGGAGCAGTAACTTGGGGGCAAATGTTTATTTATCAAGGATTCAATGAACACGCTGGTTGGATGCATACAAGTAGCTATGCCGATGTAGCGGATGTATATGAAGAGACCGTAAAACAAGAAAATGGGAAATGGGTTTATTTCTATGATAACAAGTGGTTACCCGTTATTGAAAAGCAAATTACCATTGTAGAACAGAATCCAACCACTTTTACAACCTACAAAACACATCATGGACCAATTATGGGTAGTCGTAATGGAAAATGGTTAAGCTTAAGTGAAAATAATCGTTCTTTAAACGCTTTATTAGAATGTTGGACAAGGACGAAGGCTAATAATTTAAAGGAGTATGAAAAAGCTTTAAACCTATTGGCCAACAACAGCAACAATACAGTGTATGCGGATGCAGATGGCAATATTGCGTATTGGCATGGAAATTTTATGCCTAAGCGAAGTAAGGATTTTGATTTCACAAAACCGGTAGACGGAAGTATTAAAGCAACTTCATGGCAGGGATTGCATACATTAAATGAAATTGTACAAAGTATTAATCCAGAAAACGGATGGTTGCAAAACTGCAATGCAACACCATTTACAGTAGCTGGGGATAAAAGTCCAAGACAAGTTAACTACCCAAGTTATATGGCACCTGACGGAGAAAATGCAAGAGGATTAAATGCAGTGCGACTATTAGAAAAAATTGATAAAATTAGTTTGGACGAACTCATTGAATTGGGATACAATAAACATTTAACTGCCTTTGATATATTATTGCCACCATTTATTGAATATACAAAAACAGTTACTTTAAATGATGAGCAAAAAAAGGCCATTTCTTATTTATCAAATTGGAATCATGATGCAGATACAAATTCTATTGCGCAAACCATTGCTATTGAATGGGGCAGTAAATTAATGTCTGCAATACCTGCAGCTGAAACAGAAGAAGCGGCTACCCAGTCGATTGTTAGATTCCATAAAATGATAAACGAAATAAGCAATGAAAAAAAATTAGCCTTTTTAGATAGCGCACTTTTACGTATTAAGGTTAACTACAGTAATTTACCATTAACGCAAGCAAGTTGGGAAATTCCATGGGGGCAAATTAATAGATACCAACGCGCCTATCCCAATACGGAATT